>NZ_QFXN01000042.1:0-39461 GCF_003144775.1 Enterobacter sp. CGMCC 5087
AGACGACGCCGAGCTGGCGCACCGTTAATCTCGGTAGAAATAAAAAAACCGCCTGATGGCGGTTTTTTTATGGCTGTTATTCTTCAACCTCTTCATCCTGGCGGATCTGCATCGCCCACCGCTGCGCTGACTCCGGCACCGTAAACGTGGGCGAGCGGCGGAAATGTTCGCCGATCAGCACGAAGGCCACGTATTTCCCCCGAAGCTGCCAGACATCGCGAAAACCCTCCACTTTCAGGGCATGGTCAGGCGGCGCGGGCTCAACGCGGGGCACATAGCTAATAACCTGGCGGTTTTGTTGACGAAGAGGTTTCATAAGCGACTGGTTCACTAAAGCAAATTCTTGAAGCAGGAAAATTCTATGATAGCCGATCCTGCTGCCTTCCGTCGCGCTCCGAGTGGGTGGGATGGCTCCTTTCGTTAATGACGGCATGTGAAAACTCTTAGTTCGCGAGCCATCTCGCGACATTGTTCTATCCTTAATAGGGTTTTTAGCAATGGATAAAGGAGAAGCGTGCAATGTCGAACAAAGATAAAACTCATCAATCACCGATTCATGGCACTGAGGAATCTCAACCGGGTATGGACTCTCTCGCCCCTGCTGACGGCTCTCACCGCCCCTCACCTGGCCCTTCAGCACCGGGCGAACAGCCTACCGCACCGGGAAGCATGAAATTGCCGGAGACGGGAAACGAGAAGCTGAAATCGCTTGAGCCGCACCGCAAAGGCGGCGAAGGTTTTGCACTGACCACCAATCAGGGCGTGCGCATTGCTGACGATCAGAACTCCCTTCGCGCAGGCGCGCGCGGGCCAACCCTGCTGGAAGATTTTATCCTGCGGGAAAAAATCACCCATTTCGACCACGAACGGATACCGGAACGCATCGTCCACGCGCGCGGTTCCGCTGCGCACGGCTACTTCCAGCCCTACAAGAGTCTGAAAGACATCACCAAAGCGGACTTCCTCTCTGACCCGGATAAAATTACCCCGGTGTTTGTGCGCTTCTCCACCGTGCAGGGCGGCGCGGGGTCAGCAGATACGGTTCGGGATATCCGCGGCTTTGCCACCAAGTTTTATACCGAAGAGGGTATTTTCGATCTGGTGGGCAATAACACCCCGGTGTTCTTCATTCAGGATGCGCATAAATTTCCTGACTTTGTCCATGCGGTAAAACCGGAGCCCCACTGGGCCATACCGCAGGGACAAAGTGCGCACGACACCTTCTGGGACTATGTTTCCCTGCAGCCTGAAACCTTACACAACGTGATGTGGGCGATGTCAGACCGCGGCATCCCGCGCAGCTACCGCACCATGGAAGGGTTTGGTATCCATACCTTCCGCCTGATCAATGCCGAGGGGAAAGCCACGTTTGTGCGCTTCCACTGGAAGCCGGTGGCGGGCAAAGCCTCGCTGGTGTGGGACGAGGCGCAGAAGCTGACCGGACGCGATCCGGACTTCCATCGCCGCGAGCTGTGGGAGTCAATTGAAGCGGGCGATTTCCCGGAGTACGAGCTGGGTCTGCAGCTCATTCCGGAAGAGGACGAATTTAAGTTCGATTTCGACCTGCTTGACCCGACGAAGCTGATCCCGGAAGAGCTGGTGCCGGTACAGCTGGTGGGTAAAATGGTGCTCAACCGCAACCCGGATAACTTCTTCGCCGAAAACGAACAGGCCGCATTCCACCCGGGGCATATCGTGCCGGGGCTGGACTTCACCAACGATCCGCTCCTGCAGGGACGGTTGTTCTCGTACACCGATACGCAGATCAGCCGTCTTGGCGGGCCGAACTTCCACGAAATCCCGATTAACCGCCCAACCTGCCCGTACCACAATTTCCAGCGCGACGGGATGCACCGTCAGGATATTGATACCAACCCGGCTAACTATGAGCCGAACTCGATCAACGATAACTGGCCGCGCGAAACGCCGCCGGCGCCGAAACGCGGTGGATTCGAATCGTACCAGGAGCGTATCGACGGCAATAAAATTCGCGAGCGCAGCCCGTCGTTCGGCGAGTATTACGCCCACCCTCGCCTGTTCTGGAACAGCCAGACGCCGATTGAGCAGCAGCACATCATCGGCGGCTTCAGCTTTGAGCTGAGCAAAGTGGTGCGCACCTACATCCGCGAGCGCGTGGTCGATCAGCTGGCGCGCATTGATATTCAGCTCGCCCAGAGCGTTGCGGATAACCTGGGCATCACGCTGACCGACGAGCAGCGCAACCTTGCCCCGCCGAAAGAGGTTAACGGCGTGAAGAAAGATCCGTCGCTGAGTCTGTATGCCGTGCCGGGTGGCTCGATTAAAGGCCGCGTGGTCGCCATCCTGCTGAACGACAAAACCCGCGCCAGCGACGTGCTGGGGATTATGCAGGCGCTGAAAACCCAGGGCGTGCATGCGAAACTGCTTTATTCCCGCATGGGGGAAGTGACCGCCGATGACGGCTCCGTGCTGCCGGTGGCGGCAACCTTTGCCGGGGCGCCATCGCTGACCGTTGACGCGGTGATTGTGCCGTGCGGGGATATAGACAGCCTGCTGACCAACGGTGACGCGGTGTATTATCTGCTCGAAGCCTACAAGCACCTGAAACCGATCGCGCTGTCCGGCGACGCGCGACGGTTTAAGGCGCAGCTGAAGGTGGCCGATCAGGGTGAGGACGGCATTGTCGAGGGAGACAACGTTGATGACGCCTTTATGACGAAGCTGTTTGATTTGCTCGCTGCGCACCGCGTCTGGTCGCGCAGCAGTAAGATTGACCAGATCCCGGCGTAAAAAATACCCTCACCCCGGCCCTCTCCCACGGGAGAGGGAGAAAACAATAAAAACGGTAACCCAGGTTACCGTTTTGCTTTTACCTCGCCACCGGGCTTTGTCTCAAAGATCTCCGAACGTCCCCAACCGATACCCGCGCTCGGCAATAGCATACTTCAGCGACGCCGACGTCAGCACGTCCAGCTCCGCCAGGCGCGGCCAGCAGTAGGCGCTCTTACGTACGGTGTTATCGACAAAAGCAGGATGCGCCATGACCTCCAGCGATCGTTCCCCCCGCGCGGCGGAATCATCCAGCACCTTCAGGAACAGCGCTTCGTCGACCTCGTCGCCGTAAAATGCGCTGCTGAACCCCTCAGTGGTGGTCACGGCGCAGTCGGGCACGCCGTGCGCCTCCCTGTCCACGCGCATCGCCACGCCTTTACGCTGCGCAAACTCCGCGACAATCGGGAAAATCGCCGGGATCATATGCACGTGGTGATGGCTGTCGATGTGCGTCGGCGCCTTACCAAACGCGTCAATAAAGCGGTTGAACTGACGCTCCAGCTCGCGGGCAATCTCTTCGAGCGGCAGAGCGCCCTGCTCCGCCTGTTCCCAAATCCATTTGCCCAGCTGGCCGTCGCGCGTCAGGCCCGGCATTGGTGAAAGCGGCATCCCGAGCGTCAGCACAAAATGCATGCCGACGCCCAGCTCAGGCACCTCGCGGCTCAGCTGCGCCGCGTGTTCAACCGCCTCACCATTCACCAGTGCCGTGGTCGAGGTCACAACACCCCGGCGACAGGCTTCAATAATGCCGTAGTTCTGGCCTTTCGAGAGGCCAAAATCATCAGCATTAACGATCAGCAGGTTTTCCATTGTGCGTCCTCTCAGTGGTGTTTGAACTTCAGCTTCTCGATCGTGGCGGCAAAGTTCGGCAACCATTTTTCATGCGCCAGGATCATCTCGCCGGCCAGCTGCTCCGCATCGCGGTCGGAATGTACCAGCGGGCTGAGGTTCAGCGCCAGCAGCACGTCATTGAGCTCGCCGCTCAGCGCCGCGTTGCTTGCCGCCACTTCAAAGCCTTTGATGGTGTGGATCAGGCCCATGACCTTATCATCGAAGTGGGTGATGCGTGGATGCGGTTTAGCGCCATCGCGTCCCAGGATGCAGGTCATCTCAACCGCCCAGTCCGCCGGGATATTGTCGATATGGCCGTGGTGCGGCACGTTGACATAGTGCTCCGCCTGCTTGTCGTTGTAGATGGCGTTAATCACCTCGCACGCCGCATCGGAGTAGTAGGCCCCGCCGCGCTGCTCCAGCTCTTTCGGTTTGACGTTCAGGTTCGGATCTTTATACAAATCGAACAGCTGCTTCTCGACTTTCTGAACGATCTGCGCGCGCGCGCCGCCCTTATAGTACTCTCCCATTTCGATGGCCAGCATCTCTTTCTGCTTGAAGTAGTAAAGCAGGTACGAGCACGGCAGCAGGTTCAGCGAGCGGATCAGCCCTTCGCTGAACGGCAGGTCAAAGATGTTTTTCACCGATGCCGCCGTCAGGCGACCGGAAGCCACGCCGTCGAGCAGTTCGGCAAACCGTGATTTACCGTTCACGATCACGTCTTTAATGAATACCATGTGGTTCAGGCCGAACAGGTCGATGGAGAGATCGTCGCTGTCGGTCAGCGCCAGCACGTCGCGGATAAACATCTTCATGCCGATCGGAATGTTACAGACGCCGATAAAGCGTTTGAAACCGGTATGACGATAGACCGCCTCGGTCACCATCCCGGCCGGGTTGGTGAAGTTAATCACCCACGCGTTCGGGCAGACCTCCTGCACGTCTTTGACGATGTCGAAAATCACCGGGATGGTACGCAGGCCTTTGAACAGACCGCCCGCGCCGTTGGTCTCCTGCCCGAGATAGCCGTGGCTCAGCGGGATACGTTCGTCCAGCTCGCGCGCCTTCAGCTGGCCCACGCGCAGCTGGGTGGTGACGAAATCCGCATCTTTCAGCGCCAGACGGCGATCGAGGGTTTTATGCACGGTCAGAGGCACGCCCGCTTTCTCCACCATGCGCTGGCACAGGTCGAAAATAATATTCAGCTTTTCCTGACCTTCCTCAACGTCAACCAGCCATAATTCGCTGACCGGTAATTCATGATAACGTTTCAGAAAACCTTCAAGTAATTCCGGGGTATAGCTGCTGCCGCCACCAATGGTTACGACTTTTAATTTCTTCTGCATAATATCTCCCTTAGCGTATCAGGTTAATCGCCTGCAAGGTATAGCGTACTCTTCCCGCTATTTGGGCAAGCCATTAAAGCAATATTTGTGGCGGGTAATCCGCCGAAAGTTAATTAATTACCGTTAAATTCTTCCGGTAACTGTTCGGTGTGAATGAAGTCAATTTTTTAAAGGTCTTAATAAACAGGCTTGGACTACTGTATCCTGACTCGTAAGCAATATCGGTGACAGAGTAGTTGGTAATTTCCAGCTGTTTCTTTGCAAAATTAATGCGGATTTCATTAATAATTTGCACGGGTGTTTTACGATAATAGCGCTGCGTCGCGCGGGTCAGATATTCCTGGGATTTCCCCGACAGTGACACCATATTTTCCAGCGCATTTTCGCTGAACTGGCCTTTATCATGCATCAGCTCAACGGTGCTGCGCAGCCACTGTGGAATATCATCCGTCACCTGCTGCTCCTCACGATGATGGCGCAGCCGGTTCATCACGTAGAAGGTCACCGTTTCAATAAACTCATCAAATTCATTGTCGCGGAAGTTAAGCGAGGCGATAACCGTTTCAATCCAGGTCATAAACTCGTTTTTGACCCGATAGACCTGGGAGGCCACAAAGCAGAACGGCACCAGCGGCAGATAGTGCTTCTCAAAGAAGCGTCTGCTGACGCCCACGTTCAGAATACGGGTGGCACCAAATTCGTAAAAGCTCTGGTGATAAGACCCCATCGGCAGGAAGACAAAATCCCCTCGCTCAAGCAGGACGCGCTTACCGTTGATCTCCTGGTAGTAGCGGCCGGTCAGAACAATCGTGAACTCGTAGTAATCATGCTGGTGCAGACCGCTGGCGCTCTCCGTTTTGTTGTAGATAACCACGTGAAAATTTTTGCCGTTAAACAGCTGCTGTTCAAGTGCGGTTTTAATTTCCATCGTGCTGACCTCCTGCTGCGAAATCCGACTCAGTGCATTTTCTCGTGAAGCTCGATGAGCTCTGCCACCAGCTCACGCGCCAGCATCGAGGTCATCAGGTGATCCTGCGCGTGGACCAGCACCAGGCTGACCTTCATCTTCCCTTCGCCCTGATCGCCTTCAATCAGCTTTGTCTGCACCAGGTGCGCTTCGTTGAGCGCCGTGCGGGACTGGTCCATCATGGTTTTCGCGGCGGCGAAATCCCCCTGTTTAGCCTGCTTCAGTGCGGCATAGGCCAGGCTGCGGGCCTGTCCGGAGTTGATGATAAGCCCCATCACCACTTCTTCGAGATCGTTCTCGACGGCTTCGTCTGCGACAATACTATCCAAATCTAACATGTTTAAGCTCCTTGTGGCTGGCGCGGGCTTCCCCGCGCCGGTCAATCTTAGAATTTCAGTGAGAGGGCAATATCCTCTTCGCTCTCTTCTTCATCAATAATGGTGGCGGCTTTGTTGGCAATCGCCACGAAAGGCATGTACAGCAGGGTGGCAATCCCGAGGTTGAATATCGCCAGCAGGAAGGCTGCGACGCTGCCGTTGGTGTTGAAGAAGGCGCCCAGACCCGCCGGCATGGTCCACGGTGCAATGTTGGTGACCGGTGGAATGATGCCCATGTAATACGCCGTCAGGGTGATCGCGGCCAGCAGCGGCTGAATCAGGATGAACGGAATGAACATTACCGGGTTCATGATGATTGGCAGACCGAACAGAATCGGTTCGTTAATCTGGAAGATGCCTGATGGCAGCGCCAGCTTCGCGACCTGACGATAGTCAGCACGACGAGAGACAATAAAGACCGCGATGATCAGACCCAAGGTCGCCCCGGTACCGCCCAGGAAGATATAGGAGTCAAGCATCGGCTTCGCCCACACATGGAAGGTTTTACCCGCTGCCAGCGCCGCGTCAACGGAGCCGTACTGCTGGTAAAGCGCAACGTTTTCCAGTGCCCAGGGGGTCATAATCCCGCTGTCCAGCGCGGCCAGTGCCAGTGAACCATGCACGCCAAAGAACCACAGCAGAGAAGTGAAAATCACATACGCCCAACCGACCACACCACCCATCGACGCCAGCGGCGTAGAGATAGAGTCCATGATGATCTGGTGGAAGTTTGTGCCCCAGTGGGAGAGCGCCCAGGCGATAATCCCCATGATGGAGAGAATAATGAAGCCTGGAATCAACGCGGAAAATGAACGAGAAACGGAAGCCGGTACGCTATCCGGCAGGCGGATAACCCAGTTGCGGCGGATAATAAAGGTGAACATTTCTGCCACCACCAGGCCGATAACAATACCGGAGATGATGTTGGCCCCGCCCAGCCAGTTGGCACCAACGGCATAGGCTTCACCCACGCTGTAAGGCGTCACGGTCATAAAAGCGGCGACGGATAATAACCCGGCAGCCAGCGGATCCACTTTACGCTCTTCTGCCAGTGCCATCCCAATAAAGAAAGGCGCCATCAGCGACATAATCCCTAACGTACCGTTATAGACGTTGCCGCCAATGGCTTTAAAACCATTAAGGGTTTCAATAGTGGAAGCGTCTAACCGAATTCCTAATGAATAAAAGAAGGAACCTTCACCAAAGCTCAGAAAAACGTTGTTAATTAAAACGAACATGGCCCCGGCCAGCGTCAACGGCATTAATTTAATAAAGCCGTTTTTGATGGCATTAACGTGAGGCTGCTTTCCTATTTTAACAGCAAAAGGAAGGAGTACCTTTTCAAGTGAAGCGATGACTTTACTCATAGGAAAATACCCTTAAATGCCGTAACGCATGTTACGGCGTATTGTGTGTGAAATAACTCTTTGACGGGAAAAATAAAAATTAATTAGCAGCTTTTTTAATGGCTGCCACAGCAGCTTTAAGAACACCTAAACCATCAATTTTGCCGTAAAGCCCCGAATCGATCACTTCGACCGGTTTATTGGGTAACAGTCGTTGAATTTCGGGCAACATATAGGCAATTTGCGGCCCCAGTAAAACAACATCGGCTGTCTGGCCTTTTTCGCCCGCCAGCGTCTCTGGAAACGCTTCAATCACCACAGGGACTTCATACTTTTCAGCCTGCGCACGCATCTTTGACACCAGAAGCGACGTTGACATGCCCGCTGAGCAGAACAGGTAGATATGTTTCTTTTCCATCGTGATTTCCCTCTTATATAACTACCTGCCATCGCGCTATCACTCGACTCGCTGTCCCGGCAGACAGGTAGCTTGCGTACTGTTGTTTATCGTTGGAGTGAGTATACGCAATGGTACAGACAGGGGATAATTCTGGATAGACTCAAATTGTCTCTCATTGACCTGGCTTGTTGACTCCCTTCACATTTCGGGCAAATAATTCGCGCAAAGAAATAAGATTTTCTGATGCATAAAAAAACCGGCCCATGGGCCGGTTTGTTAACATCCTCAGGCAAGCAGGGTTACTGCGCCTTAGGTGCCTGCGGATCGGTGTCGTATTCAGCACAGGTCTGATAGCCGGAGTTGATCACATGACCGGTATCATCCAGGGCGACGAAGTAGGTTTCTGCCTTACCATCACGTTGACCCAGGATATAGGTCTGGCAGGTCCCTTTCGCATGAATCATGGTCACTTCAGAAGAAGGTTTACCGGCAATCGCAGCTACCTGCGAACGGGTCATGCCTTTTTTAACGTCTTTTACTACGGGCTGCGTAAACTGATCCTTGGTGCGATCGTAAGCCGTACACCCTGCCAGCATAGTCAGTACCGCCGCTGCGCTAAGAATTCCTGCTACGTTCTTGTTCATATTCCGTCCTCTTGTTTATCAGCGTGTTATCTAAGCATGGGATAAAAAGTACTATTGTTCAACTTTGTGGATTACGCCAGACGAATTTCGGAAAATTCTAATAAAACAACGATAACCTGCTAAATCGGCGCAAATTAGCGCACTCGAAACTGTGATCCTTGTCGTTTCTCGCCCAAAGGGTTAGTTTTAACAGCTAACACATTCTGTTTATGTACTGCATATGGAGGGCGTGATGGCTCTGCAACAAGAGATTATTCAGGCACTGGGCGCGAAGCCTACGGTAGATGCACATGAAGAGATCCGCCGCAGCGTGGATTTTTTAAAATCGTACTTAAAAAAGAACGCGTTCCTGAAATCCCTGGTGCTGGGCATCAGCGGCGGCCAGGACTCTACCCTGACCGGTAAACTCTGCCAGATGGCGATTTCAGAGCTTCGCGAAGAGACGGGCGATGAGAAACTGCAGTTTATCGCGGTGCGTCTTCCTTATGGCGTACAGGCGGACGAGCAGGATTGCCAGGATGCCATTGCCTTCATTCAGCCTGACCGCGTGCTGACCGTTAATATTAAGGGCTCGGTGCTGGCAAGCGAGCAGGCGCTTCGCGAAGCGGGCATTGAGCTGAGCGATTTTGTTCGCGGCAACGAGAAAGCCCGCGAACGCATGAAAGCGCAGTACAGCATCGCCGGGATGACCAAAGGCGTTGTCGTCGGCACCGACCACGCGGCAGAAGCGATCACCGGTTTCTTCACCAAATACGGCGACGGCGGCACCGATATTAACCCTATCTTCCGTCTTAACAAGCGTCAGGGTAAGCAGCTGCTGGCCGCGCTGGGCTGTCCTGAGCATCTGTATAAGAAAGCGCCGACAGCGGACCTTGAAGACGATCGCCCTTCCCTGCCGGATGAAGCGGCCCTTGGCGTCACCTATGACAACATTGATGATTATCTGGAAGGCAAAAAGCTGGATGAAGGTACCGCGAAAATCATCGAAGGCTGGTATCTGAAAACCGAGCACAAGCGCCATACGCCAATTACGGTGTTTGACGACTTCTGGAAAAAATAAAGCAAAGCGGTAACCAGGTTACCGCTTTTAATGTTTGCGCCCTCTCCCGTGGGAGAGGGTTGGGGTGAGGGCATCAGGCCGCACGTCCTGGCCGAGTAAGGCGTAGCCGCCACCCGGCTCTTTTTTAACCACCACACTCCTGCTACACTGTATACCTGAACAGTATATGGAGCAGTATGTGAGCAGGCGTCAATCCGCCCCGCGTCTTGAGTTTGAAGCGGCGGCTATCTACGAATATCCCGAACACCTTCGCCCCTGGCTTGAGGCGCTGCCTAAACAGCCGGGCGTGTATATCTTTCACGGTGAAAGTGACACCCTGCCGCTCTATATCGGCAAGAGCGTTAACATTCGCAGTCGGGTGTTATCCCATCTGCGTACGCCGGACGAGGCCGCCATGCTGCGTCAGTCGCGACGCATTACCTGGTTCCAGACGGCGGGAGAAATGGGGGCGCTGCTGCTGGAGGCGCGGTTGATAAAAGAACAACAGCCGTTGTTCAATAAGCGCCTGCGCCGCAACCGTCAGCTCTGCTCCCTGCAGATAAACGATGGCAAGCCGCAGGTCGTCTACGCGCGCGACGTCGATTTTTCTCATGCCCCGAATCTCTATGGGCTGTTTGCCAATAAACGCGCCGCGCTCCAGGCGCTGCAGACGCTGGCGGACGATTTACAGCTTTGCTACAGCCTTTTAGGTCTGGAGGCAACCACCCGCGGACGCGCCTGTTTTCGATCAGCGCTGAAGCGCTGCGCCGGTGCCTGCTGCGGGAAAGAGAGCGTTGAGGCGCATCACGCCCGGCTCCTCACCGGTCTGGCGGCCATCAGCGTAAACTGCTGGCCCTGGGAAAGCGCCGTTGCGCTAAAAGAAGTGGGCGAGGCAATGACCCAGTATCACATCGTCAACAACTGGCTCTGGCTGGGCGCTGTCGACGACATCAACGACGCGGCAACCCTGCTGCGCACGCCCGCCGGATTTGACCACGATGGCTATAAAATTCTCTGTAAACCGGTCCTGGCAGGAAAGTTTGAGATCATTGAACTCAATGACCCGGCAGCCACGTGATTTCGCTGAACAATAAGGTGCCATGAGCTTCCAGCAGACGCAGCGTATGGGTACCCTCCTCCCAGCTGGCGCCCTGATCGGCCGTCAGCAATTTATCACCCAGCTGCCACGCCCCGCTTAACACAAACACCACGCCCCCGCGTGAGCCAAAGGTGGTAAAGGTACGGTCAGCCACGCGCACCTTCGCCCGGCAGCAGTCGCGCCGGGTCATGATGTTGAAGTCCATCGCCATCCGCCCATCGGAAAGCAGCGCTTTCACCGGCAGATCGCCGGCAAAGCTGTAGGGCTGATGGTGCTTGAGGGTATGGGAGAATGCCTGACCGGCATCCAGCGTCACCTCCCCTCCTTCCAGCAAGGTAATCACCCGGTCGACGCCGGGAAACGAGGAAAATTCGCCGTTGCTGGCAATCGTCGCGATACTGGCGCGCCATTGAAAATCCCGCGTCGCGGGAGGGAAGCAGCAAATCTCACGCGTTTCGCCAGCACCATTGCGCCAGAGGCTGACCGGCATCTTACGGATATCAAAGAACTCCATCACCACTCCTGAATGGCACAACCCGTGCCAGGGCAAGGATATCGCTATCGTTGCTGTCTTGTTTGTTATCGTTGGGTATTCACAGAAACAGTATCGGCAGCAGAGCGGGCAGGCCTTAGCGGAACGTTAATAAAAATTCTAACGCCATGACTCTGCAAACATTCTCTGAAGCGACTACAGGAGGATACCGCGCTGGCGGCGGCAGGCAAGAGGGCAGGAAAGAAAAACCGCCGGTCCTGTCCACAGCGGTTGCGCTTTTGTGGACAGGATCCCGGCGGTCTTAAGAGTGTGAACCGTTTATTCGGTTGGTGCTGGCATTTTACCTTCCATCGCCGGACGTTCTGTCAGACGCTTCTCAAAATTCGCATTAAATTGTTTTTTCTGTTCCGGGGTCAGAATGTTGTAGATCTTGTTCTGGGTTTCCATGTGAGCCAGCATGCGGGCTTTGTGCTGCTCGGCCATTTTGTCGATCTGCGCTTCGGCTTTCGCCTTATCGAAGCTGTCGCTGGCGATGATGTCATGCATCGCACGGCGCTCTTCAAGCGGAGGACGTTTCATCTGGTCGCGTTCACCTTTTCTGATGTCGCGGATCTGCTGCTTCTGCGCATCCGTCAGGTTGAGATCCTTAAACATCATCATCTCGTTGTGCATACCCGGACCTTTATGATGCATCATCATTTTGCCTTCAGCAGGCGCGGCAGTCGTAGTGGTCGCAGTATCTGCGGCGAACGCCATGCTGGTAGCGCCCAGAGCCAGGGTAGAAGCAACAAACAGTGCAGTAAACTTACGCATAATTTATTTCCTTTCTTTCAGTTATTCTTCGGCGCTATGCCGTGTTGACGAGATTAACTTTACGGGATTTATCGTCAATTAGTCAGAGCAACGGTAAAACAATGAAAGTGTAAAAAACAAATTTTCGCCAAATGTGGAGGAAATAAGGATAAAGCGTGGAGAGTTGAAACAAAAAATACTCAATTCGATGATTTTAAAGAGATTTATCAGAAGTATAGCGAAGTGCAGATCAATAATAAAGCAATTCACCAGGAATATTCTGCAAAATAATCGCAAGCGCTTTAATCGTTAAGAAAAGTTTTTTACCTCCCCCTCCCGAATGATGAGAGGGGAAAGGTTCAGGATATTTTTTCCAGCATCAGCCCGGCCCGCAGGCCAAACGCGACGGTGGGGTTAGGGAATAAGACATACTCGGTAGTGTTCTGCACCTCGTAACGTTCCTCGCCATCCTCAGCCAGCAGCGCCCCTTTGCGGAACGGCGTGAAGTTCAGGGTGTGCGCGGCCATGTGGAGCTGGAAAGCATCGCTACGGCGCGTGATCTGCTGCACGACCCGATACCGCTCAACGGGCTGATGCGCGTGCTCGGGAGCCGTTCCTCCCAGCAGCGCCCGAAGGGCGAGATGCGTAGTCGCAAAGCGGGTCAGATCGTTCTGGCCGAACGGCAGCGCTTTTCCCAGCTCCAGCGTGCAGGCCAGCGCAGCGAAACGTTCACAGGTGAAATGGGTAAAGGTTCCGCCCGGCGACTGATGAAATACCAGCGCCTCCAGCCCGGCGTCACCCAGCCAGCTCAGGAACGCTTCATCCCACGGCTGATTGCGCTGCGGCAGAACGCCGAAGCGAACGTGGTAAGACGCGCGGATTGCCGTGTGCAGATCCAGATGCCAGCGCGCCGGCCCCGCGGCGGCAAAAAACGCGGTCACGACGTTCTCCAGCCACTCTGCCCGCGCCGTTTCATCGCTCTGCGGAAACTGCGACCAGCGGCCGCCGAACATGCGGTTAATGTCGCTCACCAGATACCGTTTGTTTTGCGCCAGCGCAGGGGGATTGCCGAGCACCACCAGCACGCGGCACTTTAGTTCGATCTCATTGCGGTACAGCGCACGCAGCAGCAGATCAACAATCTCAACGGGCGCGGTTTCATTCCCGTGGATACCCGTTGAAAGCAGCAGCGAGAGATCGCTTTTTACGGTCGGCGTCAGCTCAAGCACCCCGCGCCCCAGCCACCGCCAGCGAAATGAGGGGCCGTCCCCCTCTTTCTGTTCCGGCGTCTCATCGGCCAGGGTCAGCGCCAGTAAATTTTCCATATCCACTCCTTTAGCGCTGGAACGGGTAAACCGATCCCAGCTGCAGGATTGTCGATAACGCGTCCAGCGCCTCGCGTCCTTCACGCAGAAGCTGCGGGTCAACCAGATCCGCCTGCGTTAGCCGATCGCGATAGTAGCGATCGACCCAGTCATTCAGCCGCGTAAAGAGCGTATCGTTCATCATGACCGCGGGGTTCACCGCCCGCATTTCGTCCTGAGTCAAGACCACGCGCAGACGTAAACAGGCTGGCCCGCCGCCGTTGGCCATGCTTTCGCGCAGATCAAACACGCGCAGTTCGTCAATCGGGTTATCGGCCTTGACCAGCTCCGTCAGGTAGCACCACACGCCTTTATGATCCCGGGACTCCTGCGGCAGGACCAGCATCATGCTGCCATCGTCACGGCTCAGCAGTTGGCTGTTGAACAGATAGGTTTCTACCGCGTCCTGCACGCTCACCGCCTCCGTTGGCACCTGGATTGGCGTGAAGCCGCGCACGCGCTCATGCAGCGTGGCGAGCAGCTTCTCCTGATGGGCAAACGCCTGCTCGTGGCAGAACAGCACCTGGCGGTTAGAAACGGCAATCACGTCGTTATGGAACACGCCCTGGTCAATCACATGCGGGTTTTGCTGGGCAAAAACCACCTGGGAAGGATTGACCTGGTTCAGGCGGGCAACCGCCTGGCTGGCCGCCAGCGTCTGACGAGCAGGATAACGGGTTGGCGCGGCGTAGCCCCCCTCTTCTCGCCCATAGATAAACAGCTGCAGGCCCGGGTCGCAATAGTCGCCTCCCAGGCGGTTATGGTTAGCCGCGCCTTCGTCGCCAAACATCGCCACCTGCGGCAGAGCCTGATGCACCTCAAAATGGGCGTCATGGTTGAAAATGGCGCGAAGCACGCGCTCGGTGGTTTCCGCTTCGGTGGCGCGGTGGAATTTATTGTTCAGGTTCGCCACCGTCAGATGAACTTTGCCATCCAGCGTGTCGGCTGACGGTGCGACGGTCGCGGCGTTTGCCACCCACATCGAGGAGGCGGAGCTTGCCGCGGAGAGCAGATGCGGCGTCTGCGTACCCGCTTTTTCGACGACCTGCTCATCGGTACCGCTGAAGCCGAGCTGACGAAGGACAGCCACGTTCGGGCGTTCCTGCGGCGGGATCACCGCCTGCGGGAAACCGGCATCCGCCAGCGCCTTCATCTTCAGCAGCCCCTGCTTCGCCGCCAGCTTCGGGTTCGACACCTGAAAACGGTGCTTCGTCGAGGCTTCATTACCAAAAGAGAGACCGGCATAGTGGTGCGTCAGCCCCACCAGCCCGTCAAAGTTAACCTCACGCGCTTTCATGACGATCCCCTCCGGTAAAATCCAGCCCCGGGTTAAGCGTCTCCGGCAGCGTCAGCGCCGGGGTTTCCAGGCTCGCCATCGGCCACGCGCAGTAATCGGCGGCATACCACGCGCTGGCGCGATGGTTGCCCGACGCGCCTACACCACCGAACGGCGCGGTGCTCGCGGCCCCGGTCAGCGGTTTATTCCAGTTCACAATCCCGGCGCGCGCTTCCAGCAGCAGTTGGTCAAACTTCTCGCGATGCGGAGAAATCAGCCCGCTCGACAGGCCGTAGCGGGTGTTGTTCGCCATCGCAATCGCCGCATCGAAATCGTCGTAACGCCAGACGCACAGCAGCGGGCCAAAGACCTCTTCATCCGGCACGTTGCTTGCGCCGCTCATCTCTACGATGCCCGGCGTCAGCAGCGAGCTACCCGGCTGAACCTGCTTCGGCTCCAGCAGGGTTTTCGCGCCGCGCGCGACGTGGTCCTGCCAGGCCATAAGCACGTTCAGCGCGGCCTGTTCGGAAATCAGCCCGCCGATAAACGGCTGCGGGTCGGCATCCCATGCGGCAGGCACCAGACGCGCGCTCACTTCAACCAGACGCTTCAGGAAGGCATCCCCCTGTGCGCCCCGTTTCACAAGCAGGCGGCGGGAGCAGGTACAGCGCTGTCCGGCGGTAATAAAGGCAGACTGAATCGTCAGGTGCACCGCGGCGTCGATATCATCAGGGTCTTCCACAATCAGCGGGTTGTTGCCGCCCATCTCCAGCGCCAGGATTTTCTCCGGCTGCCCTGCCAGCTGGCGGTGCAGCTGATAGCCCGTACCGGCGCTGCCGGTAAACAGCAGACCGTCGATATCGCTCAGCGCGCTCAGCGCCTGACCGGTCTCCCGCCCGCCCTGCACCAGGTTCAGCACGCCCGGCGGCAGGCCGGCCTGTTCCCAGAGTTTGACCACCGCCTCGCCGGTGAATGGCGTGAGCTCGCTCGGTTTGAAGATGACGGTATTGCCCGCCAGCAGCGCAGGCACAATATGGCCATTCGGCAGGTGTCCCGGGAAGTTATACGGGCCAAATACCGCCAGCACGCCGTGCGGACGGTGGCGCAGCGTGGCCGCGCCGTCCGGCATCTCGGTATGCTGTTCGCCGGTGCGGGTGTGGTACGCCTTGATCGAAATGGCGATTTTGTTGATCATCGCCGTCACTTCGGTTGTCGCTTCCCAGCGCGGTTTACTGGTTTCAGACGCGATGATGCGCGTCAGTTCGGCCTTGTTTGCCTCCAGCAGCCCGGCAAACTTTTCAACAATTTCCTGGCGCACGGCGAAAGGCTGTTTTGCCCACGCCGGAAACGCGCGGCGCGCGGCACGGCAGGCTTGTTCCACCTGCGCGGCGCTGGCGTCATGCCCCTTCCAGAGCACCTCTTTTCCAACCGGATTGGTCTTTACGCGCTCTTCGCCTTCGCCCGTGACCCAGTCACCGTTAATCCATAATGTCATGCTGTTTTCTCCTCAGGGCAGAGACGCACCAGGCGAACCGTATCGCCGGCGTTACATTTCAGGGCATCCAGTTCTGCAGCCGTCAGCACCAGACGTTCACATTTCGGGTTGGTACGCACCAGCATGGCGCGGAAATTGGCGTAATTTTCGTTCGATACCAGACAGGCGGGCCAGTCACCCGGCGCGGGCTGACCTTCAGAGACCTCAACCAGACGGCTTTTACGGATCGCGCGCACGCGGTCGATATCGCACTCAAGCGTTGGGCCGCCGTCAAAGATGTCGACATAGTTCCGGTAGCGAAACCCCTCTTTCTCCAGCACCGCGCGGGCAGGCGCGGTCTGCGGATGGACTTCGCCAATCACCGCCTGCGCTTCCGGGCTGAGGAAATGGGTATAGATAGGATGCTTCGGCATCAGTTCGGCGATAAAGGCTTTCTGGCCGGTGCCGCAGAGATAGTCCGCCCGGCTGAACTCCATCGAGAAGAAGCGCTCGCCCAGGCTCTCCCAGAACGGCGAGTAGCCAGTGTCGTCGATCACGCCGCGCATCTCCGCGACCACTTTTTCGTTAAAGCGATCGCGGAAGGCGGCCATAAACATAAAGCGCGATTTGGAGAGCAGATAGCCGTTGCCCTCTTTGCGCCACGCCGGGTCGAGGAACAGCGTGCATAGCTCGCTGGCGCCCGTGTGGTCATTGCAGAGAAACAATGTGGGCAGCGCGTTATAAACGTTCAGCTCTTTCGAGGCATGAACCATGGTGCCGACGCGATAGTTGTACCACGGGTCGTTAAGCCCAACGGCCACTTCAATGGCGCAGATCCCGGCCACGGTCCCCGTGTCGGTGTCTTCCAGCACGAACACATACCCCTGTTCGCTTTTTGGCAACGTCCCCTGCCAGGTTTGCAGGGCGCGCTCAATGCGCGCCGACAGCGTTTTTTCATCGGCAGGAAGCGAGGTCAGCCCGCCTCCCGTCTTACCGGCAAGCTGCATGAGCCCGGCGAGATCGCCGCGCTCAACGGGACGGATGACCATCATGATGACACCCCGGATTTCACTTTTTCACACGCCAGCGCAAAACGGTCCAGACCGGTTTGCACCTCTTCCTCGCTGACGATCAGCGCCGGCGCAAAACGCACCACGTTGGCACCGGCAATCAGCACCATCACGCCCACTTTTGCCGCTTCCTGTGAAATAAGTTTAGCTTTTCCGGCAAACTCGGCGGTGAGCTCGCAGCCGATTAACAGCCCCAGACCGCGAATTTCTTTAAACAGTCCCGTTTTGCCGTTGATGGCATTCAGGCGCTCGACAAACCAGTCGTGACGCTGCTTAACGCCTTTCAGCACCTCAGGCGTGTTAATGATGTCGAGAACCTGCCCGGCAACGGCGGTGGCCAGCGGGTTGCCGCCGTAGGTGGTGCCATGGGTGCCCACGGTCATCACGCTGGCGAATTTATCGGTGGTCAGCGTCGCGCCAATCGGGAAGCCGCCGCCGAGCGCTTTGGCGGTCGAAAGCACGTCCGGCGTCACGCCGTAGTGCATATAGGCATACAGCTCGCCGGTGCGGCCCACGCCGGTCTGGACTTCGTCGAAAATCAGGACCGCGTTGTGGCGATCGCACAGCTCGCGCAGCCCCTGCAGGAAGGCTTTTTGCGCCGGAAGCACGCCGCCCTCGCCCTGCATCGGCTCGACGATCACCGCGCAGGTGGTGTCGTTAATCAGCTCGCTGGCGGACTGCAGATCGTTATAGATACCGTGGCGAATATCCGGCGGCAGCGGGGCAAAATCCTGCGAGTAGGAAGGCTGGCCGCCCGCGCTGACGGTAAAGAGCGTGCGCCCGTGGAAGGCGTTTTTAAACGCCACGATGCCGCTCTTGTGGGTACCAAATTTATCGTGCGCATATTTGCGCGCCAGCTTCAGCGCCGCTTCGTTGGCTTCCGCCCCCGAGTTACAGAAAAAGACCTTTTCGGCAAACGTCGCGTCGATCAGTTTTTTGGCCAGGCGCAGCGCGGGCTCGTTAGTAAAGCCGTTGCCGGTATGCCAGAACTTCGCCGCCTGGTCATTCAGCGCCTGACGCAGCGCAGGGTGCGCATGCCCCAGCGCGTTGACCGCAATCCCACCTGCAAAGTCGATATACTCTTTACCCTGCTGATCCCACAGGCGCGAGCCTTCCCCACGAACCGGAATAAAAGCCGCCGGAGCGTAAACCGGCATCATCCATTCATCGAAATTTTCACGCGTAATTGACAGAGACATAGCGACCTCATCCGGTAAATAAAAAGTTATTTGAATGTTAAATAATTGAGTGTTTGCACTGTGAATGTAGATTGCAGCCTTCGTGCCAGCCAGCGATAAAATTGCATAAACGGGTTGAGGTAACACAATATCAATAAGTTACAATATGGAGTTATTCACTTTTAGTGCATAAAAAGTGAATATTTTTACGACAAGCGGCGCTTTGCCGCATGAAAATCAGAAAGAGTATGCACAGGCCAAATATAATTCTGGAATTGTGATCGCTCGCGAAATTTATCGGTCATTTACGCCCTGTTTGAGGGCGATGCGCGTCAGAATGGTGCAAATATTGCACCACCGGCATTATCTGTCGCAGTTATTGGCCGAACCCGGTAACAGTTGACGCAAATTCTGCTACCATCCATGCACTATTCACCTTGCACTGGCAGCGACTATGAAATTTGTCTCTTTTAATATCAACGGCCTGCGCGCCCGCCCTCATCAGCTTGAAGCTATCGTTGAACAACATCAGCCAGATGTGATCGGCCTGCAGGAGACCAAGGTTCACGACGACATGTTCCCCCTCGAAGAGGTGGCTAAGCTCGGCTACAACGTCTTCTATCATGGGCAGAAAGGCCATTATGGCGTTGCGCTGTTGACCAAAGAGACGCCAGTTTCAGTCCGCCGCGGGTTTCCCGGCGATGACGAAGAAGCACAGCGCCGCATCATCATGGCGGAACTGCCTTCCCCGCTGGGGAACATCACCGTGATTAATGGTTACTTTCCCCAGGGCGAGAGCCGCGACCATCCGACCAAATTCCCGGCTAAAGCCAAGTTTTATCAGGATCTGCAGGACTATCTGACCACCGAACTGAACAAAGACAATCCGGTGCTGATCATGGGTGATGTGAATATCAGCCCGACCGATCTGGATATTGGCATCGGTGAAGACAGCCGCAAACGCTGGCTGCGTACCGGAAAATGCTCCTTCCTGCCGGAAGAGCGCGAGTGGATGCAGCGCCTGCTGGACTGGGGGCTGGTGGATACCTTTCGTACCGCCAACCCGGACACGCAGGATCGTTTCTCGTGGTTTGACTACCGCTCAAAAGGCTTTGACGACAACCGTGGCCTGCGTATCGACCTGCTGCTCGCCAGTTCACCGCTGGCAGAGCGCTGCATCGAAACAGGGATCGACTACGAGATCCGCAGCATGGAAAAACCGTCTGACCACGCGCCGGTGTGGGCTAAATTCAAGCTGTAATGACGCGTGAACATTCGAAAACTCGCTTTCCTGTGCGCCCTTCTGGGCGCATTTATTCTGACGTTTGTCATGCTTCCCCCAGGCACACTCTCCCTGGAAGGGATTAAAACCCACCAGCAGGCACTCCTCTCCCATGTTGACCACGCGCCGCTGCGAAGCGCGCTGATCTTTTTTGCGCTCTACGTGGCGGTTTCCGCCCTGTCGATCCCCGGCGCGGCTATCCTCACCCTGCTGGGCGGGGCGTTATTTCCCCTGTGGGAAGGCACTTTTCTGGTCTCGTTTGCCTCCACGCTCGGGGCGACGCTTGCGATGCTCGCCAGCCGTTATCTGCTGCGCGAATGGGTCCAGCGGCGGTTTGCTCAGCAGATGAAAACGGTGAACGCCGGTATGGCGCATGACGGCGCGGGCTATCTTTTTGCCCTGCGCCTGATGCCGCTGTTCCCGTTTTTCCTGGTGAATTTGCTGATGGGGCTGACCCGCATTGGCGTATATCGCTACTGGTGGGTCAGCCAGGTCGCCATGCTGCCCGCGACGGTGGTCTTTCTCAACGCCGGGCGCGAGCTGGGGAAAGTGGCGTCCCTGCGCGATATTTTGTCGCCGGGCATGCTAATCGCCTTTACACTACTGGGGTTATTGCCGCTGGCGACGCGCCGGCTGTTTTCCCGTTATCTCCCGTCTGTTAAAAAGTGAGGCATTATGCGCCGTGTGCGTTTTTGCGCGTTCCTGACCGGTCTGCTGCTGGCAGCCCCCCTCTGTGCCGCCGAAAGCTGGCACGCTATCCAACAGCAGGCCAAAGGCCAGACCGTCTGGTTTAACGCCTGGGGCGGCGATCCGGCGGTCAACCGCTACCTTGAGTGGGTCAGCGGTGAGATGCAAACGCACTACGCCATTACCTTAAAAATTGTCCCGCTGGCGGACGCCGCCGATGCGGTAAAACGGATCCAGACGGAAGCCGCCGCGGGGCATAAGGCCAACGGCTCGGTTGACCTGCTGTGGGTCAACGGCGAAAACTTCCGCACGTTAAAAGAGGCGAACCTGCTGCAAACCGGATGGGCGCAGACGTTGCCAAACTGGCGCTATGTCGATACCCGTAAACCCGTCACGGAAGATTTTGCGATTCCAACCGACGGGGCGGAATCCCCGTGGGGCGGCGCGCAGCTAACCTTTATCGCCCGCAAAGCCAGCATGCCGACGCCGCCGGTGGATCCGCAGGCGCTGCAGGCCTACGCGCAGCAGCACCCGGGTAAGATCAGCTATCCCCGCCCACCCGATTTTACCGGCACGGCATTTCTTGAGCAGCTGCTGCTGACGCTCACCGATCGCCCTGAGGCTTTACAAAAAGCGCCCGATGCAACGTTTGCTGAGGTTACGGCGCCGCTCTGGGCCTACCTCGATAAGCTGCACCCGCTGCTGTGGCGCGAAGGAAAAGATTTCCCTCCCTCGCCTGCCCGAATGGATGCCCTGCTTGCCAGCGGCAGTCTGAACCTGTCGCTGACCTTTAACCCGGCGCATGCGCAGCAGAAAGTGGCGAGCGGCGAACTGCCCTCCGACAGCTACAGCTTTGGTTTCCAGAGCGGGATGCTCGGCAACGTCCATTTTGTGGCTATCCCGGCCAATGCCGGCGCGAGCGCGGGCGCAAAGGTAGTCGCTAATTTCCTGCTGTCACCGCAGGCGCAAATCCGCAAGGCCGACCCGGCCATCTGGGGAGACCCGAGCGTCCTGGATGCGAAAACGCTGCCCGAAGAGGAAGCGAAACAGCTGCTGGCCCATACGCCTCAGGGGCTGCCGCAGGTGCTTGCAGAGCCGCAGTCCGCCTGGGTGAACGCGCTGGAGCAGGAATGGCTGCGTCGTTACGGCACCCGCTGAGCGGGCTTGTCTGGCTGGCGATGGCGGTGATTTATCTGCCGATCCTGCCCGCCGGCGTGATGCTTTTCGCACCGGCGCTTTCTGCGACAAACTGGCAGCGGCTGCTGAACGATCCGCAGCTGCCGCAGGCGACCGTCGCCACGCTGGTCTCAACGCTCATCGCCACGCTGGGGGCGTTGCTGATTGCCCTTTTCTTCGTCTGCCTTTTGTGGCCAGGTCAACGCTGGCGGCGCCTCACGACCCGGCTGCCCTGGCTGCTGGCGATCCCTCATGTGGCGTTCGCCACCAGCGCGTTACTGCTGTTTGCCGAGGGCGGTCTGTTTTATCAGCTCTGTACCGTCTGTACGGCTCCGTTTGACCGCTACGGCGTCGGGCTGGGCCTGACGCTCGCGGTCAAAGAGAGCGCGTTCGTGCTGTGGGCCATTTACGCCGTACTGCCGGAACAACGGCTCGCGCAGCAGAAGATCGTCCTGCAGACCTTTGGCTACGGGCGTTATCAGACGCTCAGCTGGCTGATCCTCCCTGCGATCGCGCCTGTCCTCGGCGCGGTGATGCTGGCGGTGCTGGCATGGTCGCTCTCGGTCGTGGACGTGGCGATCGTTCTCGGGCCCGGCAACCCGCCCACCCTGGCCGTGCTGGCCTGGCAGTGGCTAAGCCAGGGCGACGCGCAGCAGCAGGCAAAAGGAACGCTGTTGTGCCTGCTTCTCCTCATGCTGCTGGCCGCGCTTGCCGCCCTCGGATACGGCCTCTGGAGGGTATGGCGTCGCACAATTCCGGACCTCGCGGGGACGCACCGAAGGTCTCAGCGCGTCCTGCCTGAGCGGGCACTCAGCGGGTTACTGCCCGCGTGCGGCATCCTGTGCGCTGCGGTACTGCTGATGCTGGCGCAAGGGGGCGACGTGGGTTCCGTGGGGACCAGCCTCTCCTTCGGCCTGCTGTCGAGCCTGATCGCCCTCATCGTCATTTTTCTCTGGCTGGAATGGGGACCGCAGCACGGCGCAGCGTGGGTGTGGTCACCGCTCGCCCTTCCGGCGCTGCCGCTCGTCACCGGGCAATACTTTATTGCATTGCGTCTGGGGCTCGACGGGCGCTATGCCGCCGTGCTCTGGAGCCATCTGCTGTGGGTGTTGCCGTGGATGCTGCTGGTTCTGCAGCCCGCCTGGCGGCGAATCGACCCCAGGCTTATCCTTACCGCCAGAACGCTCGGCTGGCGACGGGCAAAAATATTCTTACTGCTGAAATGCACCCTGCTGGTGCGCCCGGCGCTGCTGGCCTTTGCTATTGGTTTTTCCGTCAGCATGGCGCAATACATGCCGACGCTCTGGCTGGGCGCGGGGCGCTTCGCCACGCTGACCACCGAAACCGTCGCGCTCAGCAGCGGGGGCAGCATCCCTGTTCTCGCCAGCAGGGCGCTGGGATTACTGCTGGTCACGGGCACGGTGTTCGGTCTTGCCGCCCTTATATCCCGGCTCGCGGGCCGCTACCGTCAAGGATTACGTTAATGCTGAAGGTTAAAGGTCTCACCATCGAACCGCTTTTCCGCGAGGTCAGTTTTTGCGTTCCTCGCGGGGAGATCGTTACCCTGATGGGGCCGTCCGGCAGCGGCAAATCGACCCTTTTTGCGTGGATGGTCGGCGCGCTGTCAGACGATTTCCAGGCGCGGGGCGAACTGTGGCTCGACGCGCGTCGCTGCGATAGCCTCCCTGTTGAAGCCCGCGGGCTGGGCATTCTCTTTCAGGATGCGCTGCTGTTTGAACAGTTCAGCGTCGGGCAAAATTTGCTGCTGGCCTTGCCTGAGCGGATCGTCGGGAGAGCGCGTCGGGAAGCGGTCGAGCAGGCGCTGGATTCCGCCGGGCTGAGCGGTCATTACGCCAGCGATCCGGCCACCCTCTCCGGCGGGGAGCGTGCCCGTGTCAGCCTGCTGCGGGCCCTGCTCGCAGAGCCGCAGGCGCTGCTGCTGGACGAACCGTTCAGCCGCCTCGATAAAACGCTGCGCACAACGTTTCGGACATGGGTTTTTGACGCCGCCCGCGCGCGCAATATCCCGGTGGTGCTGGTCACGCACGATGAGGACGATATTCCGCCCGGCGGCGAGCTGATTGAGATTTCTCGCTGGCAATAATGTGCTAACGCAATGTTTTCCGTTTCGGGAGAGACGACAATGCCCCCCTCTTTTACTGACGTCAGGTTATTCGATGAAACGTGTTTCTCAACTGACCGCGCTGGCCCTGCTCTGCGGCCTCGCGTCCTTTTCCTCTCTGGCGGCTGATATGGCCAACGTGATGACGCTCTCCCAGCTTCAGGCGCAGCACGGCACGCCTGTCGACACCCGCCCCAGCGCGTTCTATAACGGCTGGCCGCAAACCCTCAGCGGCCCCTCCGGGCACGAACCCGCCGCCCTCAACCTGGCTGCCGCCTGGTTGGGCGCAATGAGCGACGAGCAGATTGCGAGCTGGGCAAAACAGCATCAGCTTACGCCCGCGACGGCCATCGCCCTCTACGGCGACGAGAACGATAACCTGGCGGTGAAATCCCGCCTGGAGAAAGCCGGATACCGCAACGTCTCGCTGCTCAGCGACGCTCTGCAGACGCCCGACCGCCTTCAGCGCCTGCCTCACTTTGAACAGCTGGTTTACCCACAGTGGATCCACCGCCTCCAGCAGGGTAAACCCGTGACCGCCGCGCCGGCGGGTAACTGGAAAGTGATTGAAGCCGCCTGGGGCGCACCAAAGTTTTACCTGCTGAACCACATTCCCGGCGCGGGCTACATCGACACCAACGAGGTGGAAAGCGAGCCGCTGTGGAATAAAGGCTCCGACGACACGCTGAAAGCGATGCTGGCGAAGCACGGGATCCGTCACGACACCACCGTCATTCTGTATGGCCGTGACGTTTACGCCGCCGCGCGCGTGGCGCAGATCATGCTGTATGCGGGCGTGAAGGATGTGCGTATTCTCGACGGCGGCTGGAAGGCGTGGTCCGATGCAGGCCTGCCGGTTGAACGCGGCACGCCCGGCAAAGTGACGCCAGCCCCCGATTTCGGCGCGCCGATCCCCGGCCAACCGCAGCTGATGGTTGATATGGAACAGGCGCGCGGGATGCTGCACCGTCAGGATGCCTCCCTGGTCAGCATTCGTTCCTGGCCGGAGTTCATCGGCGAAACCAGCGGCTACAGCTACATCAAGCCAAAAGGTGAAATAGCCGGTGCCCGCTGGGGTCATGCGGGCAGCGACGCGACCCATATGGAAGATTTCCATAACCCGGATGGCACCATGCGCAGCGCGGACGATATCGACGCCCAGTGGAAGCGCTGGAATATTCTGCCGGAACAGCAGGTCGCGTTTTACTGCGGCACCGGGTGGCGCGCGTCAGAAACCTTTATGTACGCCCGGGCGATGGGCTGGAAGAATGTCGCCGTCTATGACGGCGGCTGGTACGAATGGAGCAGTCACCCGCAGAACCCGGTCACCACCGGAGAGCGCGGGCCAGAGAGCGCTCTCTAAGGGCTGAGTGACTTCAGCGTCACATAGCCGCTCCAGACGCGCGTTGTGGTGGTCAGCCAGCACAGCGCGCCGAATACCCATGCGAACAGCGTAAAGTGCGCCGGAAGCAGGCAGGACAGCACGAACAGCGCGATGGTCTCCGTCCCTTCCGTTAACCCGCCGATATAGTAAAACGACTTATGCGCATAGCCGGGGTTGTCGATATCGTGCTTCGCCGCCAGCGCGGCAAAGGCGAGAAAACTGCTGCCGGTGCCGATAAACGCGAACAACAGCCAGGCCGCCGCCAGCGCATTCTCTGCGGGAGCCGCGAGCGCAAAGCCAAACGGCACCAGGGCGTAGAACAGAAAATCGAGCGCGATATCGAGAAATCCCCCCGCGTCGGTCAACCCTCTCCGGCGCGCCAGCGCGCCGTCAAGACCATCCAGCAGGCGGTTAAGCACGATGGCGGCCAGCGCCGCCGGATACCAGCCGAGGGCCAGAAACGGCAGCGCCAGCACGCCGATGGCAAACCCGGTCAGGGTTAATCCGTCGGGCGTGATGCCCGGCTTATCCAGCACGGAAACCAGACGATTCAGAGCGGGCTTAACCCGCGGGTGCAGGTGACGGTCAAGCATGGGGAGTCTCGCTAAACGTGGCGCACAGCCCCTGCGCCGGAATATCCAGCGCGGCATTAAAACGGGCGGAGAGATTCTGAAACGCAATCAGCGCCGTCATCTCGGTAATGGCATCATCCGTGAAGTTGCGTTTCAGCGCCGTTCTCACTGCCTCATCTGCCCGGGGCGGCGTGGCGGTTATCGCCTCGGCGTAGGCCAGGGCCGCGCGCTCTTGCTCGGTGAACAAGGCGGAATCCTGCCAGTCGCTCACGGCCTGAACCTTATCCAGCGCGCCGCAGCGCTCGGCCAGACGCAGGCTGTTGGCATCAATACAGAAAGCGCAGTGACAGAGCTGGGATACCCGCGTCATGAGCAGCGAACGCAGCGCGGGCGTCAGGCGCGCGTGACGACGCTCCAGAAAGCCGACAAACAGCGCCACCAGCCAGAACAGACGCGGCATTCGCCCCCACCAGCGGGTGGGATTCAGCACCGCGCCAAAATGCTTTTTCTGCATGGCGGCTATCGGTTTTAGGCTGGCGGGAAGGGATTCGAGGGGGGCAACCCAGGCGGGGGACTCTTTCACCTGATTCTCCTGTTTACTGGACTCTGAGAAAGGGCACGATAATATGTCTTTTTTCGCTATTAATTATTGACGACCATGCTGAAAACACTCGATGTCGTTGCCGCCATCATCGAAAAAGACGGCAACATTTTACTGGCGCAGCGCCCTGCCCACGCCGACCAGCCGGGAATGTGGGAATTTGCAGGCGGTAAAGTCGAGGCCGGAGAAACCCAGCCAGAAGCGCTTATCCGCGAGCTGCGTGAAGAGTTGGGCATTGACGCCCTGCCGGGACAATACGTGGCAAGCCACCAGCGGGAAGTCTCCCAGCGGTTGATTAACCTGCATGCCTGGCACGTTCCTGCTTTCCGCGGCGATATCACGGCGCACTACCACAGCGCGCTCGCGTGGTGTACGCCGGAAGAGGCGTTTGGCTACGCCTTAGCCCCCGCGGATATTCCGCTGCTGGAAGCGTTTATTGTTTTACGCGACGCCAGACCAGCGGGTTCGTGCTGATGGCGCGCTCGTCGCGCTGGCACTGCAGCAGAATGCCGTCCGCTTTCACAACGGCCCCTTCCGAGTAGTTCTGATTCTGATAGATACAGCACTGATTGCAGGGCTGCACCGTTTGATTCTGGCCGCTGGAGCTAAACACTTCCGGCGGCACATTCACTTCCACATCCGGACGAATGCGGTCAGCCTGAGCGCCAGCGGTAAACATCAAACATAACGCGGTCATCACATAACGGTTCATCGACTTGTCTTCCTGTTGTGTCCTGATATTGACTATAACGGTAAACCAGAGCCGAACCTTTAATTTATCTCTTCATCGCTTTTCGTTATGACGCCCGCCCTCTCATTAATTTCCCTTTCGTTATAAATTTCTGCTTGCCTCACAAAGCGGTACGGGTGGTATAGTCAAAAAAACAACACAAATCGCATAAGTAATAAACATAAAATACGATAAGAGGTTCTTATATCTATGGATCAGACACGCTCTCTGGAAAGTTTCCTTGCCCATGTTCAGCAGCGCGACCCGCACCAAAGCGAGTTCGCTCAGGCCGTGCGTGAAGTTATGACCACCCTGTGGCCCTTCCTTGAACAAAACCCGCGTTATCGCCAGATGTCTCTGCTTGAACGCCTGATCGAGCCAGAGCGCGTGATCCAGTTCCGCGTGACGTGGGTTGACGATCGCAACCAGGTACAGGTTAACCGCGCGTGGCGCGTTCAGTTTAACTCTGCCATTGGCCCGTTTAAGGGCGGCATGCGTTTTCATCCGTCCGTGAACCTGTCGATTCTGAAATTCCTCGGCTTCGAGCAGACCTTTAAAAACGCCCTCACCACGCTACCGATGGGCGGCGGGAAAGGCGGCAGCGATTTCGACCCGAAAGGCAAAAGCGAAGGGGAAGTGATGCGCTTCTGCCAGGCGCTGATGACCGAACTCTACCGCCACCTCGGCCCGGATACCGACGTTCCTGCCGGTGATATCGGCGTGGGCGGACGTGAAGTGGGCTTTATGGCCGGGATGATGAAAAAGCTCTCCAACAACAGCGCCTGCGTCTTTACCGGCAAGGGGCTGTCGTTTGGCGGGAGCCTGATCCGCCCGGAAGCGACAGGATACGGCCTGGTTTACTTCACCGAGGCGATGCTCAAGCGTCACGGTTTAGGCTTTGAAGGCATGCGCGTGGCGGTCTCCGGCTCCGGTAACGTGGCGCAGTACGCTATTGAGAAAGCAATGCAGCTTGGCGCTCGCGTGGTGACCGCCTCAGACTCCAGCGGCACGGTGGTGGATGAAGCCGGCTTCACGGCAGAGAAGCTGGCGCGCCTGTGTGAAATCAAAGCCAGCCGCGACGGCCGCGTGGCGGATTATGCCCGGGAGCTTGGCCTGACCTACCTGGAAGGGAAACAGCCGTGGGGCGTGCCGGTGGATATCGCCCTGCCGTGCGCAACACAAAACGAGCTTGATGTGGACGCCGCGCGTACCCTGATTAGCAACGGCGTAAAAGCGGTGGCCGAAGGGGCGAATATGCCTACCACCATCGATGCGACGGACCTGTTCCTTGAGGCGGGCGTGCTGTTTGCGCCGGGCAAGGCCGCTAACGCGGGCGGCGTGGCGACCTCCGGCCTCGAGATGGCGCAAAACGCAGCGCGTCTCGGCTGGAAGGCGGAGAAAGTGGATGCGCGCCTGCACCACATCATGCTGGATATTCACCATGCCTGCGTGGAGTACGGCGGCGAGGCGTCGCAAACCAACTACGTGCGCGGGGCAAACATCGCCGGGTTCGTGAAGGTGGCGGATGCGATGATTGGTCAGGGTGTGATTTAAGGTTTATCGCGTGCGGCCGGGTGCCCTCACCCCGGCCCTCTCCCACGGGGAGAGGGAGAAAAACGTGTGTCAGGCCGCGCTCTTTTTCTTCTTGAACGGTTTCTTCGCGCCGCCACCGGGCGCAACCATGCCTCTGAACGTTTTCACCGGCGTGCTGCGCGCCTGATCGATCAGCTGATAAAGCGTCCCGACCAGCGGCTGCATAAAGTCCTGATAGCGGCACTGCTTCTCGCTGATCTGCGTCAGCACCGATTCCCAGTGCGCGGTCATGTCCGGCCTGGCGGCCAGCTCCGGCAGAGAGTGGATTAGCGCCCGGCCCGGTTCCGTTGAGTGGATGTAGCGTCCCTTTTTCTCCAGGAAGCCACGCTTAAAGAGCAGCTCGATGATCCCCGCTCGCGTCGCTTCCGTCCCCAGACCGTCGGTGGCGCGCAGGATCTTCTTCAGATCTTTATCCTGCACAAACCGGGCGATCCCGGTCATCGCCGACAGCAGCGTCGCATCGGTGAAATGGCGCGGCGGCTGGGTCTGGCGTTCAACCACTTCACCCTTCTCGCACAGCAGTTCGTCATCTTTGGCGACCACCGGCAGCGGCGTGCCGTCGTTCTCCTCGTCGCGCTCTTTGTTACCGAGCAGCGTGCGCCAGCCAGCTTCTGCGAGGAAACGCGCTTTGGCGATAAACTTGCCTTTGGCAATCTCAAGCTCAATCACGCACTTACGGAATACCGCGTCCGGGCAGAACTGCATCAGGTACTGACGGGCGATCAGGTTATAGACCTTCGCTTCGTTCTCGGTCAGGTTGACGCTGCTGGCGCGGGCCGTCGGGATAATCGCGTGGTGGGCATCGACTTTTTTGTCGTCCCAGCAGCGGTTATGGGTATCCGGGTTTACCGCCGGCTGCGGGAGCAGATCCGGCGCGTGCACGCTAATGGCGTTCATCACCGAGTGGCGACCGGCAAAGTGCTCTTCCGGCAGATAGCGGCTGTCCGAACGCGGATAGGTGATGAGCTTATGGGTTTCGTAGAGCTTCTGGCAGATATCCAGCACGTTCTGCGCGCTCAGTCCAAACTTTTTGGCTGCCTCAATCTGAAGTGCAGAAAGCGAAAACGGCAGCGGCGCGGGTTCTGATTCCCGTTTATCGTTATAGCTGGTGACGATAGCCGGCTGCCCGGTAATGCGGTTAACCACGTGATCCGCCAGCGGACGATGGAGCAGACGCCCCTCTTCATCCTGATACGATTCACAGGCATCGCTCGGCTGCCAGACGGCGGTAAAGCGCTCGTCCTTAGGCGTGACGATATGCGCTTTAACCTCAAAGAAGTCTTTGGCGACGAAGTTCTCAATCTCTTCGTCACGACGCACGACCAGCCCCAGCACCGGCGTCTGCACGCGCCCCACGGAAAGTACGCCCTGATAGCCCGCGTTGCGCCCGAGGATGGTGTACGCGCGGGTCATATTGATGCCGTACAGCCAGTCGGCGCGGGCGCGGGCTAATGCCGAGACGCACAGCGGAATAAATTCGCTGTTGGCACGCAGGCGCGAAATCGCCCGCTCGACGGCCTGCGGGTTGAGGTCGTTTATCAGGCAGCGCTGCACCTGCTGGCGCTTTTCCGGCGCCAGCTCCAGGTAGTCCAGCACCTCATCCACCAGCAGCTGCCCTTCCCTGTCCGGGTCACCCGCGTGCACGATTTCAGCGGCGTCATGCAGGAAGCGCTTGATCACGTTGAGCTGTTTGGTGACTGAAGGTCGGGGCTGCAGGCGCCATTTTTCCGGCACGATGGGCAGATCGTTTAAATTCCAGCGGGCGTAGCGGCTGTCGTAGACGTCCGGCTGCGCCTGCTCAAGCAGGTGACCAATACACCAGGTGACCACCTGCCCGTTACCGCATTCGATAAAGCCGTCACCTTTGCGATGCGGCTTAGGCAGCACGTCGGCGATGGCACGGGCCAGGCTCGGCTTTTCGGCAATAAACAACCGCATCGAATTAACGGATCTCAATCATCGGTCGACCGCCGCGCGCGGTCACCAGCTCGCCGATCGCCGTCAGGGTGATGCCGAACTCGGCGGCAGTGGCCTGAACCTCGGCTTCGGATTCCGGCATGACCGCCAGCAGCAGGCCGCCGGAGGTTTGCGGATCGCACAGCAGGTTGCGCCACTCCTCAGGCATTTCGCCCATCAGGTGACCGTAGCTGGCGAAGTTGCGCTGGGTACCGCCCGGAACCGCGCCCTGCGCAATATACTCCTCCACGCCCGGCAGCTTCGGCACGTCCTGATACCAGACCTGAGCCTGCACGCCCGCGCCCTGACACACTTCAGAGAGGTGTCCCAGCAGACCAAAACCGGTGACGTCGGTCATCGCTTTCACGCCGTCGATATTGGCAAACGCCGCACCGGCAAGGTTCATCTGGCACATGACTTCGGTTGCCAGACCTTTGTGCTCCGGTTTCAGCAGGGATTTTTTCTCGGCGGTGGTCAGCACGCCAATGCCCAGCGGCTTGGTGAGGAACAGTTTGCAGCCCGCCTGCGCGGTGCTGTTGCGCTTCACGCGTTCGGTCGGCACTACGCCAGTAACGGCCAGGCCGAAGATAGGCTCCGGCGCATCAATAGAGTGACCGCCGGCCAGCGCAATCCCCGCCTGCTGGCAGGCAAAACGACCGCCATCAATCACTTCACGGGCCACTTCCGGCGGGATGGTGTTGATCGGCCAGCCCAGAATGGCAATCGCCATGATCGGCTTACCGCCCATCGCGAAGATATCGCTGATGGCGTTGGTGGCTGCAATGCGCCCGAAGTCGAACGGGTTATCGACAATCGGCATAAAGAAGTCGGTAGTACTGATAATGCTGGTGCCGTTACCTAAGTCATAAACTGCAGCATCGTCACGCGTTTCGTTGCCGACAAGCAGGTTCGGGTCGACAAACTTCGCCTGTTCACTGTGCAGGATAGTCTCCAGCACTTTCGGGGAAATTTTACAACCGCAACCGGCTCCGTGGCTGTACTGCGTTAAACGAATGGTTTGCTCGCTCATGGACGTCTCCTGTCATCTCAATCGCGCTATGGTAGCGCTCATTCCATAAAGAGGTAAGTATGACTGTCTGAATTCTGCGGCAGATGCTCAGAATCCAGACAGTTTAGGTGCGTTATCAGAAACGGCTGACGAAAGGCGTGGTGTCCGGAATGCTGATGTTGCTGGAGGCTTTAAGCTGCGGGGTGCCGAGATAGAGGAAACCGACAATTTTGTCATGCTCACCGCAGCCAAAACCGTCACGGACCGCCGGGCTTTCAGTCAGCGCACCGGTACGCCAGATACCGTTAAAGCCCTGCGCGACGGCGGCCATCTGCATCGCCATGACCGCACAGCCTGCGGACATTTCCTGTTCCCAGACCGGCACCTTATGGTCAGCCTGGCATTTCGCCACGACGGCGATAATCATCGGGGCGCGGAACGGGGCATTGCGCGCCTTGTCGATACCTTTCTCATCCTGCCCGGCGGCAACCGCGCCCTGCTCCAGCAGCTGACTGAAACGATCGCGGCCTTCGCCTTCAATCACAAAGAAGTGCCACGGCTGCAGCGTGCCGTGATCGGGGGCACGCATGCCGGCACGCAGAATGTTCTCCAGCTGCTCGCCTGCCGGGGCAGGTTCGGCCAGACGGGAAGCGCTACGGCGGTTAACAAGCAGTTCGAGTGCGTCCATTGGTTAACTCCTTTCTTGAAATTTACTCACAAAATTAACACGACGGCAGATTTTGTTACAGCCTGGCAGGCGATTCCTGCTGACAAGTGGCGGTTGGGTCATTACGATAACCCAACATTACCGTCCAGTGGCGACGGAAACAGTCATTTTCTGGTTAGGGAGAATACATGCGAACCCTTTGGCGAATCATTGCCGGTTTCTTTAAATGGACGTGGCGACTGCTCAACTTCGTCCGCAACCTGGTGATGAACATCTTCTTCATCCTGCTGGTTCTGGTTTGCGCGGGCATCTGGATGCATATCAGCAACGCGAATCAGGCGCAGCATTCGACTCGCGGGGCCCTGTTACTCGATATCACCGGCGTTATTGTTGATAAACCGTCCGCCAGCAACCGTCTGGGGGCAATCAGCCGTCAGCTGTTTGGCGCGACATCAGACCGTCTGCAGGAAAACTCCCTGTTCGATATCGTCGATACCATCCGCCAGGCCAAAGACGACCGGAACATCACCGGGATCGTGCTGGATCTGAAAGATTTTGCCGGAGGCGATCAGCCGTCGATGCAGTACATCGGTAAAGCGCTGCGCGAATTCCGCGACAGCGGCAAGCCGGTGATTGCCGTGGGCGACAGCTACAGCCAGGGGCAATATTACCTGGCGAGCTTCGCCAATAAGATCTGGCTCTCACCGCAGGGGACGGTGGATCTGCACGGCTTTGCCACCAACGGTCTGTACTACAAATCCCTGCTCGACAAGCTGAAGGTCACCACCCACGTCTTCCGTGTCGGCACGTACAAATCCGCCGTCGAGCCGTTTATCCGCGACGACATGTCTCCAGCCGCCCGCGAAGCGGACAGCCGCTGGATTGGCGAGCTGTGGCAGAACTATCTCGGCACCGTTGCCGCTAACCGTCAGATTACGCCTGAGCAGGCATTCCCTGGCGCGCAGGGCGTGCTCGAAGGCCTGCGTAAGGTTGACGGTGATACTGCAAAATATGCGCTCGATAACAAACTGGTTGATGCCCTGGGCACCAGCGCCGAGATTGAAAAATCCCTGAGCAAACAGTTTGGCTGGAGCAAAGAGGACAAAAATTACAGCGCCATCAGCATGTATGATTACTCGACGAAAAAGCCGGATGAGAACGGTGACAGCGTCGCGGTGGTCTTTGCCAACGGCGCCATCATGGACGGTCAGGAGACTCCGGGGAACGTGGGCGGCGATACTACCGCGTCACAAATCCGCGATGCTCGCCTGGATCCGAAAGTGAAAGCGATTGTCCTGCGGGTGAACAGCCCTGGCGGCAGCGTCAGCGCCTCCGAGGTGATCCGCGCTGAACTGGCTGCGGCGCGAGCCGCCGGCAAGCCGGTCGTCGTATCCATGGGCGGAATGGCCGCCTCCGGGGGTTACTGGATCTCAACGCCAGCCAACTACATCGTGGCTAACCCAAGCACGCTGACCGGTTCGATTGGCATCTTCGGGGTAATCAACACCGTGGAGAACAGCCTGGATTCTCTTGGCGTGCATACCGATGGCGTGGCCACCTCTCCGCTGGCGGATGTGTCGGTGACCAAATCCCTGCCGCCGGAAGTCTCTGAGATGATGCAGCTCAGCATTGAGAACGGCTATAAGCGCTTTATCACCCTGGTAGCGGACTCGCGTAAAAAGACGCCTGAGCAGATCGACCAGATCGCGCAGGGCCACGTCTGGACCGGCCAGGATGCGAAGAGCAACGGTCTGGTGGACAGCCTGGGCGACTTCGATGACGCGGTGAAGAAAGCCGCCGAACTGGCGAAGCTGAAACAGTGGCATATCGAGTATTACCAGGACGAACCGTCGTTCTTCGATATGGTCATGGACAGCATGTCCGGCTCGGTACGTGCCATGCTGCCGGAGGCGCTGCAGGCTTACCTGCCTGCGCCTGTCGCCACGGCGGCAAAAGCGATGAAGGCGGAAAGCGATAAGCTTGCGGCCTTTAACGATCCACAGAGTCGTTACGCGTTTTGCCTGACCTGCGCTAACGTCCGTTAAAACCGTCCCCTCTTCTCGCGAAGAGGGGATTTTTTTCTTTTGAAGAACAAGAACTCACTACCATGCAGAAGAAATCGATTTATGTAGCCTACACTGGCGGTACCATCGGTATGCAGCGCTCTGAAAACGGCTATATCCCCGTCTCCGGCCACCTGCAGCGTCAGCTTGCACTGATGCCAGAATTTCACCGTCCGGAAATGCCTGACTTTACCATCCACGAATACGAGCCGCTGATGGACTCCTCTGACATGACGCCGGAAGACTGGCAGCATATCGCGGATGATATTAAAGCCCATTACGACCAGTACGATGGCTTCGTGATCCTGCACGGCACCGACACCATGGCGTTTACCGCCTCGGCGCTCTCCTTCATGCTGGAGAACCTGAGCAAGCCGGTTATCGTCACCGGGTCGCAAATCCCGCTGGCGGAGCTGCGCTCGGACGGGCAGATCAACCTGCTAAACTCTCTCTACGTGGCGGCGAATTACCCGATTAACGAAGTGTCGCTGTTCTTTAATAACCGTCTGTATCGCGGCAACCGCACCACCAAAGCCCATGCTGACGGTTTTGACGCCTTCGCCTCCCCTAACCTGCAGCCGCTGCTGGAGGCCGGAATTCATATCCGTCGTCTGGGCACGCCGCCTGCGCCGAACACCGCCGGCGAGCTGATCGTGCATCCGATCACTCCGCAGCCGATTGGCGTGGTCACTATCTATCCGGGTATCTCTGCCGACGTGGTGCGTAACTTCCTTCGCCAGCCGGTGAAAGCGCTGATCCTGCGCTCCTATGGCGTAGGTAATGCCCCGCAGAACGGCGAATTCCTGAAAGAGCTCCAGGAAGCCAGCGAGCGCGGAATTGTGGTTGTGAATCTGACCCAGTGTATGTCCGGAAAGGTCAACATGGGCGGCTATGCCACCGGCAACGCGCTGGCGCATGCGGGAGTCATCAGCGGCTTCGATATGACCGTGGAGGCAACGCTGACTAAACTTCACTATTTACTGAGTCAGGATCTGGACATTCAGTCCATTCGCAGCGCGATGATGCAAAACCTGCGCGGCGAGCTGACCCCGGACGAATAAGGAGTGCTCATGAAGCAACGCGCCCTGCTACTGGTCGATTTGCAAAATGATTTCTGCGCGGGCGGTGCGCTGGCCGTCGCCGAAGGTGACAGCACCGTTGACGTGGCAAACACGCTGATTGACTGGTGCAAAGCCCGAGGTGTAGCAGTTGTCGCAAGCCAGGACTGGCACCCGGCGAACCACGGCAGTTTTGCCAGCCAGCACAACGTCGAGCCTTTCACTCAGGGGGAACTCGACGGGCTGGCGCAAACCTTCTGGCCGGATCACTGCGTACAGCAGACGGAAGGCGCGGAGCTGCATCCGCTCCTGAATCAGAAAGCCGTCGATGCGGTGTTCCATAAAGGTGAAAACCCGGCTATCGACAGCTATAGCGCGTTTTTTGATAACGGGCATCGCCAGAAAACGGCGCTGGACGCGTGGTTACGTCATCACGAAATCACGGAGCTGATCGTGCTGGGCCTGGCGACGGATTACTGCGTGAAGTTTACCGTGCTGGACGCGCTTCAGTTAGGTTATACCGTCAGCGTCATCACCGACGGCTGCCGCGGGGTAAACATTCACCCGCAGGACAGCGCTCAGGCGTTTATGGATATGGCTGCGGAAGGCGCGACGCTGTATACGCTCGAAGACTGGCTGGAAACGCAGGCGTAGTCTTTTACGCCCTCTCCCTGTGGGAGAGGGCATCAACCCGCACCGTTATTGCATTTTCATCGTCGCAATCGGCTTCGGCGTGATGCCGAAGTCTTCTTTCAGCTCGCGCTTGCTCTTCATCACCATCTGGCCTTTGGTGTCGATCGTCATGTGCTGCGCGTCGGTGTTATTGCGCGCCTGCCACAGCATCACCAGCTGCAAACTGTTCTCTTTTTGCTCCGGCGTCAGCGCGACGCCGTCGGGCCATTTTCCCAGTTCTACGGCGGTCACCAGACGCTGATAAATTTCCGGCGTCATGCCGCTAATCATGTCATCAATATTCACACTCACGCCCTTTCAAAGGAATAATTTGCTGAATCGTTTTTTCAACCCTTAATCTGGTCACCGTTCTCATCATCGGTGAAGCTCATTGAGGCAGAGTTTACGCAGAAACGCTCGCCCGTAGGCTGTGGGCCATCCGGGAAGACATGCCCAAGGTGCGCATCGCAGTTGCCGCAGCGAATTTCCGTACGCACCATGCCGTGCGACGAGTCGGTCAGGTAGCGGATGGCCTCATCGCTCACCGGCTCGTAAAAACTCGGCCAGCCGCAGCCAGAATCAAATTTCGTTTGTGAATTGAACAACGGGGCATCACAGACCAGACAGTGGTAGACGCCGTCTCGCTTGTTGTGCAGTAAACGCCCGGTGAACGGCGGTTCCGTTCCGTGATTCTGCGTCACGTAAAACTGCATTTCTGTGAGGTTTTTTTTCAAATCGTCAGGGTTACGTTGGTTCGACATATGCTTACATCTCGCTGTAGAAACAGACATCTTTCAACCCGGATTCTAACAAAACATTAACACCCTTGCGTGCACTTTTGATCTAAACTTATGTGTCGCGAATAAGCGGTCAGGCAATTGTGATCATGTTCACATTTTTATCCTGCGAGGACTTTAAAATCCCGGCTCAGCCCCCATATGGGTGCAAGCTCAAAGGGAAAGTGAGGCGAGTCAGTCGCACAAACGTTAGTCACAGGATTGATTTGTCGCAATGATTGACACGATTCCGCTTGACGCTGCGTAAGGTTTTTGTAATTTTACAGGCAACCTTTTATTCACTAACAAATAGCTGGTGGAATATATGACTATCAAAGTAGGTATCAACGGTTTTGGCCGTATCGGCCGTATTGTTTTCCGTGCTGCTCAGAAACGTTCTGACATCGAAATCGTTGGTATCAACGATCTCCTGGACGCTGAATACATGGCGTACATGCTGAAGTACGACTCAACTCACGGTCGTTTCGACGGCACCGTTGAAGTGAAAGACGGCCACCTGGTTGTTAATGGCAAAACCATCCGCGTTACTGCTGAAAAAGACCCAGCTAACCTGAAATGGAACGAAATCGGTGTTGACGTTGTTGCTGAAGCAACCGGTATCTTCCTGACCGACGAAACTGCACGTAAACACATCACTGCGGGTGCGAAGAAAGTTGTTCTGACTGGTCCTTCCAAAGACAACACCCCAATGTTCGTTCGTGGTGCAAACTTCGAAACTTACGCTGGCCAGGATATCGTGTCTAACGCATCCTGCACCACCAACTGCCTGGCACCGCTGGCTAAAGTTATCAACGACAACTTCGGCATCATCGAAGGTCTGATGACTACCGTTCACGCAACCACCGCTACTCAGAAAACCGTTGATGGCCCGTCTCACAAAGACTGGCGCGGCGGCCGTGGCGCGGCTCAGAACATCATCCCATCCTCTACCGGTGCTGCTAAAGCTGTAGGTAAAGTACTGCCAGAACTGAATGGCAAACTGACTGGTATGGCGTTCCGCGTTCCAACTCCTAACGTATCCGTTGTTGACCTGACCGTTCGTCTGGAAAAAGCTGCTTCTTATGAAGAAATTAAGAAAGCAATCAAAGCTGCTTCCGAAGGCGCAATGAAAGGCGTTCTGGGCTACACCGAAGACGACGTTGTATCTACCGATTTCAACGGCGAAATCTGCACTTCAGTATTCGATGCTAAAGCAGGTATCGCACTGAACGACAACTTCGTTAAACTGGTTTCCTGGTACGACAACGAAACCGGCTACTCTAACAAAGTACTGGACCTGATCGCTCACATCTCCAAATAAGTTGAGATGAGTGTTTGATCCAAAAAGGCGACTTCGGTCGCCTTTTTTATTGTTTTTAGACAGAGGATTGCTTAATGATTAATAAAATTTTTGCACTTCCGGTAGTCGAACAACTTACCCCTGTGCTCTCTCGCCGTCAAATTGACGGTGCCGACGTTATCGTCGTTGACCATCCACGCGTCAAAGCGTCCGTGGCGCTGAACGGCGCCCACCTGCTCTCCTGGAAACCGGAAGGCGAAGCCGAAGGTTTGTGGCTGAGCGATGCGACCTCCTTCAAAAAAGGGGCGGCTATTCGCGGTGGCGTGCCGATCTGCTGGCCGTGGTTCGGCCCGTCCACACAGCCGGGTTTGCCGTCTCACGGTTTTGCCCGCAACCAGCAGTGGACGCTGAAAGCGCATAACGAAGATGACAACGGCGCAGTGCTGACCTTTGAGCTGCAGGCTAATGATGAAACCCGCGCCCTCTGGCCTCACGATTTCACCCTGTATGCCCGCTTCAAACTGGGTAAAACCTGTGAAATCGAACTGGAAGCTCACGGCGAGTTCGAAACCACCTCTGCCCTGCACACCTATTTCAACGTGGGTGATATCAGCGCAGTGAAGGTGAGTGGCCTGGGCGATACCTATATCGACAAAGTCGATAACGCGAAAGAAGGCAAACTGAGCGACGGCGTTCAGGCATTCCCTGACCGTACCGATCGCGTTTACCTGCACCCGGAAGCGTGCAGCGTGATCCACGACGGCGCCCTGAACCGCGGCATCGAGGTGGTACATCACCACCATAGCAACGTGGTGGGCTGGAACCCGGGTCCGGCGCTGTCTGTCAGCATGGCCGACGTGCCTGACGACGGTTATAAAACGTTCGTCTGCGTGGAAACCGCCTGCGTGACCACCCCGCAGAAAGCGAGTGAAGAAAAACCGTCTCGTTTAGGGCAGACGATTCGCATTGTTAAGCGATAAATTCTCTGCACCACGCTAAAGCAAACGGGGCGCAAGCGCCCCGTTTTAATGCATCAATTGCACGATATTAGTGCGCAATCAGAACTTGTAGCTCACACCCACAGAGAAGATGCCTGCCCAGGACTTATCGACCATCGGGCTATCCTTCACTTCGTCGCTCAGACGCTCATAGCGGCCGGTACCGTACACGCTCCAGTCGCCAAGGAAGTTGTAGCTCGCGGTCAGCTCCAGGTAAGGATCCCAGCCGTCATCTGCACTGTAGCTTTTCAGACCACTGCGGCGGGACTCGTTTTTAGAGACGCCGTAATAGTAGTCGTTGTAGTTCT
>NZ_QFXN01000321.1:0-12793 GCF_003144775.1 Enterobacter sp. CGMCC 5087
CATTAAGTCACCTGTTTTGTGTTGAGGTGAGAATATCACCTTTAATCAGGTGGCCAAATTTACTGTGCCACTACAGCCAGCTTTCCAGGGATTTCAGTCGCGGTTTAGCTTTTTGCTGACGTTCTGCAAAGCGTTGCTTCGCCGGCATCCCCCTTATTTCCGCCTCGATGGCATACAACTCACCGATCCATTTCTCGCTTTCTTTCTGCAACTGCTTAAGGTCGGCTTCCATCTGCGCGATACGGCGGGAGGCTTTTTCGGAGCGGCTGCCGAAGTTCATTCGGCGCAGCTTATCCAGTTGCACCTGCAGGTGATCTGTAAGCGTACAGCGAGAGCCGTATTGACGGGGATGTGTTATTCAGTCGGCAGTGCTACGCGCCAGGGGAGCAGTTCACTCACCCGATTGACCGGCCAGTCAGCAATAACGTCAAGAACATAGCGGAGGTAGCTTTCTGGCTCCACGCTGTTCAGTTTGCATGTCCCGATCAGGCTGTACAGCAGTGCTCCCCGCTCACCACCGTGGTCAGAACCGAAGAACAGCCAGTTTTTTCTCCCCAGACTGACCAGCCGCAGGGCATTTTCTGCGATGTTATTATCTGCTTCAGCCCAGCCATCGCCTGCATAGTACGCCAGTGCCGGCCACTGGTTCAGGGCGTACGCGAACGCTTTTGTCAGCTCTGAGTGTCGCGACAGGGTTTTCACCTTTTCTCGCAGCCAGCTTTCCAGGGATTTCAGTCGCGGTTTAGCTTTCTGCTGACGTTCGCCGAGTCGCTGTTCTGCCGGCATTCCCCTTATTTCCGCCTCGATGGCATACAACTCGCCGATCCGTTTCAGGGCTTCCTCCGTCAGCGCTGATGGGGTGCGAACGTGCACATCGTGGAGCTTACGGCGGGCGTGAGCCCAGCAGGCAGCTTCCGTTATCCGCCCATCGCGGTACAGCTCGTTGAACCCGGCATATGCATCTGCCTGCAGCACACCGCTGAAGCCGGCAAGATGGGTCTGCGGGTGGATGCCTTTTCTGTCCGGGCTGTAAGCGAACCACACCGCCGGCGTCAGCGCGGATCCGGCGTTACGGTCGTCACGAACGTACGTCCATAAGCGCCCCGTCTTCGTTTTCTTATTACCCGGTAGCAGCACCGGCACCGGCGTGTCATCGGCATGAAGCTTGCCGTCAGTCAGCACATAGTTTCGAAGCGCCTCTTCCAGCGGCGACAGCAGCCGGCAACACGCATCCACCCAGCCCGACAGGAGTGAGCGACTCAGCTCCACGCCCTGGCGGCCGTATATTTCAGACTGGCGATACAGCGGTGTGTGCTCTGCATACTTTGAGGTCAGCACGCGGGCCAGCAGCCCCGGTCCAGCTATGCCCCGCTCGATGGGGCGCGAAGGCGCCGGGGCCTGCACGATGCGGTCGCACCGACGACAGGCATGCTTTTCGCGCACCGTACGGATAACCCGGAAGGCGCTGCGCATCAGCTCCAGCTGTTCGGCGGCATCCTCACCCAGGTAACTCAGCGAACCACCACACTCCGGACAGCAGGGCTCTGCGGGTAACAACCGCTTTTCATCACGGGGAAGCGATTCGGGGAACGGTTTACGGGTGCGGGTCTGACGCAGCGGGCGCTGCACCGCGGGGTCATCAACCCGACCGGTAAGGGCATCGCTTTCCTGCTGAAGCCGGTTCAGATCAGCTTCCATCTGCGCGATACGGCGGGATACCTTTTCGGAACGGCTGCCGAAGTTCATCCGGCGCAGCTTATCCAGCTGCGCCTGCAGATGGTCTATTTCGCGTTCACGATCGGCCAGTTTTTCCAGCAGAGCACGGTTCAGCGCTTCCTGTTCGGCCAGGCGCTGTTTCAGCAGAAGGATGTCGTCAGAAGAGGTGTCGTTCATAAGCCCGTATTTTACCAGGCTTATTCTGCGACAACCAGGATTAAAGAGAGCTACAGCATGGTCAGGGAGGTCAGTAACCGCTTTGGCTGTCGCCAGTCGATACCTTCCATCAGCATCGCCAGCTGCGCCGGGGTCAGGAACACTTTGCCATCGCGGGCTGAGGGCCAGGCGAAGCGACCACGTTCCAGCCGCTTTGTCAGCAGGCACAGCCCGTCGCCGGTGGCCCACAGCAGTTTGACCTGACTGCCGCTGCGTCCCCGGAAGATGAAGACGTGGCCGGACATCGGGTCATCTTTCAGCGCTGTCTGCACCTTTGCGGCCAGACCATTGAAGCCGTTGCGCATGTCGGTGATCCCGGCTACCAGCCAGATTTTTGTGCCTGAAGGTAACGGGATCATCGCTTCAGTTCCTGTATCAGCAGAGGCAGGAACTTTTCGCTGACAGTACCGTTGAGGCGAAGCGTCCCGTGCCGGAACGTTACCTCACAGCTGATACTGAGCCCCGGGTCTTCCGCGAGCGATTTTGGCTGTACGGCAGTGGCATCGAGAGTCACAGGAAGTAGCTGAGGACTCTCTGAGGAAGGTAACAGTAGCTTTCCGTCGCGCCACTGCTGGCGCCATTTAAATAACAAATTAGCGTTGATGCCGTTTTCAAGCGCCAGTTTTGAGATGGATATTCCGGGTTCGCAGGAGGCAGCAACGAGCTGCTGCTTAAACTCAGGAGAATAATTAGGGCAGCCCTTACGCCTGCCGGGAGTCACATTTTTCTGCATATCTGACACTTTGGTTCCCACTACTTATTTGGTGGACACCACTTTGTCGAATACATCAGGTTATGACCAGACGGCTCTCGCTGTACGCTTACGGTGATCTATTTCGCGTTCACGCTCGTTCAGCTTTTCCAGCAGGGCACGGTCCAGCACCTCCTGTTCGGCAAGGAGACGTTTCAGTTCATCGATATCGTCAGGAAGTGAGCTGTTCATGCCGGGTATATTACCAGGCTCATTCAGCATCGACCAGGATAATCAGCAATAAAAACCATCACGGATGAACAAGAAAATCCAGCCAGTTCATCATTATGTTCCCCTTATCCTGATTAGCAATAAAACATATCCCACAATATCAGTCGGGGGCGTCATTTATTCAATATTAATGCGTCTAACACGCGCGGGTGTTGAATAGTTATGAAGTGACGTCTGAAATGAAGAATATTCAGTTGTTCTAGCTTTGTAATTTCCCGGCTGATAGTCTCTGGTGTCAGCCCCAGATAGTTTGCAATGTCTCCCCGCGTCATGGGCAGGCGGAACTCACGCGGTGAGTATCCCCGCAGACTAAAACGGCGAGACAAATCCTGAATAAACATGGCGAAGCGAACATCCGCACGAGCCTTACTTATCTGAAAATACCGTTTCTTGTTTTGTCTGATGACATTACTCATCAGACTGTACATATCCCGCCTGCTGCCCTGTCCTGCCAGTGCTTTCTCCAGCAATGCTGGAGAAAGGCAACGCACCGCACAAGTATCCAGCGCCTGTGCATAGCCGGTATAGCATCCCGACGATAAATCAGGCAGTCCGCACCATTCACCCGGGAGACAAAACCCTGTTACCAACTCATCCCCTTCCTCGGTCAGTCGGTACAGTCTGGTGGCTCCCGACATCACCATAAACAATCCGCTAAACGGTTTATCCACACCGTATATCCAGCGCCCTTTGTGGTACAGCTGATCAGGCTGTGTATTAATAAATGCCAGCAGAGAATGCTCTATGGTATCCATCGTCAGTACTCCATATCTTATTGTTTTCCGTGTAGCTGTCTGTCTAAATCCCCCCCCGTGAATGACCAGGCAAACTACCGGTCATTTCCTGGCGGCATAACTCGTTTCAGTCAGCGTCGGGGGGGCATTATTATCCATAGATACCCCACATCGCTGGCAAAAGCGTGCATTATCGATATGCTCCGTATTCTGACATGATGCGCAACGGAGATATTTGCGGCGACGCTGCATAATTTCTGTCATGTACGCGCTCATCACCCCCGTCGGGATCGCGATCATTGAATAGCCCGTCAGAATGAGCAAAGACGCCAACACGCGGCCAGCAGTCGTATGAGGCGTGATGTCTCCGTACCCTACTGTTGTCATGGTCACTACTGCCCAGTACACCGACACCGGAATCGTGGTAAATCCATGTTCTGGCCCCTCAATGACATACATCATTCCCCCCGACAGGCACAGCAGGATCATCACCATGCCCAGAAACAACAGTAACTTCCGACGAGCACTGTAGAGGGTGTTCCATATCAGTGAGGCCGAATCAAGATAGCGGAGCACTTTGGCAAGCCTTATCAGACGTAATACCCGTAGCAGGCGCATAACAGTAAGATACTCCACCGCAATTTCCGGCCATAACCAAAGAATATAAAGAGGTGAAAGTGTGACGAAATCGATAATGCCAAAAAAGCTAAAAATATACCGTTCGGGGTTCCTACTGGACAATAATCGTAAAATATACTCAGCTGTGAAAATGACGGTAAAAAGATATTCTCCAGTCTGATAGTTCAGTAGCAAATAACCCGCCCCTGGCATGGCTGATTCAGCAAACAACATCATCACACTCGCTAGCGAAGCCAGGAGCCAGAATGTCTCCAGACGTCGTACAACAAGGTCCGAAAGACGAATCAAGAAGGTCCTGGCGGCATCTTTTTTACAGTTAAGAGAATTATTTCCCATGTTATTTAGCTTTCCGTAAAGCACTCGGGATGCTGATTACACTAACAGAATATTCAGCCGACCAGACGCAATGTAAATTTCAACTTTAAAAACCGTAAGGAATACAAAACATCCTGCAACATAATTCGCAACACCAGACAGAAGGTCAGGTGCCCTGTCCAAAAAACCGTTTGTCATGTTTTACTTTTCCCGGCACACCATAATGGGTAAAGTACGAGTAAAATACCACTCATAAATGGCATTATCAGTATTTCAGAACTAACTGACATCGGCTGATGCATCATAATATCTTCAAGTGCAATAGCAATTAACGGGAAAACAAAATAAACCAGTGAAGCATAAAACGGAACAACACGCTTCTGTAACTGAAAGTATGCCATAATACCAAGTACTCCGGCGACAATAGCCAGATACGTAATGGCATACAGGGACCTTAGATTAAAGGTAACCACGTTAATATGTTCATAAAATGCGCCAAAACTTATCAATAACAGCCCTGCCCCGAGACAAGGTAGGGCGTTATATGTAAGCACTGAAATGCCCGAACAATACTTACGACACTGAATATAAACCACTGAGTGAAGCGTAACGGCCATCAGGATCGCAATAACCCCCTTCCAGCTTTGAATTTCTGCACTTCCCGTTTCATTAATGATAATTGCTCCCAGAGCTGATATAACCAGAGCTATTCCCGCCAGCTGGATCCTTGTAACCATATGGCCGAGAAAAATCCAGGATGATATGACTATTGCAACTGGCATCACAGAAAACAACAGTGAGGCCATTCCGGATGAAACGGTTTCTTCACCATAAATCATCAGCGTGAATGGAACGGCAAAGTAAAATAATGAAAGGATAATCTGAAAATGCCTTATCCCCCGGGGAAACAACAAAGGTGTTCCAGACCATTTCGCCATGGTAATAAGTACCGGTGCAGCGATAAGAAAACGCAATCCCGTTGCAAACACTGGCGAAAAGGATATCAATGCAATTTTCATCGCCATCCATGTTGTCCCCCACGTCAGCGAAACTGCCATGAATAATACTCCAGTTAGAATATAAGAATTAAATATGTATTTACGCATAAACCCTCTGTTCAAAGATTCTTCAAAAATGCGGTTTCAGATAGCAGAACCATGTCACAAAAAAAATAAAAATATGCGGAACCTCACAGGGCTCTGTACTGCCCCCAGAAATGGCATATCCCAGAACTGCTCTCATCATTCCCCAAAAAAAATCAGAATAAAAAACCACAGAAAACCAAATTGCAGTGAAAAATCAACAAAAAACACAAAAACAAAAAACACATTACCATGAAAAATAATTGCAAATTGTAACAAATAAGTTTAATAATACCAATAACATTAATATTCCATGGTACTCCTTCACACAAGGCCCCAATCTATGAGCAGGAAGTTTTTGACTGAAAATGAAATCATGACTCTGCTAAACTCTATTAATAACAGCAGAAACATACTGAGAGACCAGTGCATGATAAGTCTTGGCTTTTATCATGGCCTCAGGGTCAGCGAATTGACTTCATTAAGAATTGACGACTATGACGGAAAATCAGGAATTTTAAATATTAAACGCCTTAAAAATGGTTTTAGTACCGTTCATCCCGTCACTGATTTTGTCATGAATAAATTAAATGAATGGTTAACTGAAAGAAATAAATACCCAAATAATGACTCCAGACTGCTTTTTCTTACTGTCAATGGAAATAAAATGACAAGGCAAAGATTCTATCAAATCATCAGACAATATAGCAAAAGAGCAGAAATAGAAATACAAGCGCATCCTCATATGTTACGACACTCCTGCGGATACAGCCTCGCAGACCGCGGAAACGACACCCGGCTTATTCAGGATTACCTGGGTCATAAAAATATTCGTCATACAGTACTGTATACAGCTTCCAATGCAGAACGTTTCCGGAGAGCATGGCAGAACAAAGCATATGCTCCGTTATGACATTATTTACCTGGATCAATAAAGCCAACACACACTCTTTTTCTTTCAGCTCGAGAATATGAAGAAAAATAATATTGTTTATAATGTGAAACCTCTAACTCTGGCCATTCATAATTGAATTCGGAAAAGTTAGAACGGTTACATTCCCCACCAGACGTGCCTATAACAACAGCACCAAATTTATTTATTTTCTGTTGAGTTATACGGGCATTATAAATGCCCGGCATTTTTTCATCATTCCATCGATTCAGCACCTGAGGGCGCGGCTTTACGTAAACAGTCAACCACTGAGAAAGCCACTCACCACCAACATATCGTAATGGCTGGGTGCCATAAAGACGTTCCCATTCACTTTTTATGCCCTGGCTAAAAGATTGTATTCCTGAGAACTTTTTACCTGCATTTTTAATATTGCAGGTCATAACTACAACATATCCCGCGAGCACCAGGGTTGAGCATACCCCAAAAAAAATAAAGGCTTTTTTCAGGTCTGGCTTTCTCTTATCAGGGCGGACAAGAGAAACCATTAATGGAAGAAGTACCATTATAAATGGCTGAAGCCATTCAGTTAACCTTCCACCTTCATTAAAAAGAAACCATACAGAGATAATCACAATAGGGGAAATGGCAGTCATAAGCAGAGCATTCTTTGCGGGCTCTTCAGGCCACACCAACCCAACATAACTATACTTCAGGAATAAAAAAGAAAAAATAAGTGGATACATCACCGACAATAGAGCAATAAAGACTTTGATGTTGATCCCATGGCTAATCTGTCCACTAACCCATCTGAACGCAGAAAAATTATGCTCAGCAAGCCAGAACAGATTAGGCACCACCATACTCGTACCTATGACCAGCCCCGTCCAGAATGCAGGATGGGTATAACATCGCCGGAGTGCCGGAAAAATAAAGGGGGTTAGAATGACAAATATGATGAATGCCAGAGAGGAATACTTCGCCATTACCGACAAACCCGCAGCCACACCAAACGCAAGCCACCACCAGGGAGTGTTTGTCAGTGCCCGAAAAAAGAAATACATCATCCATGGCCACAACATGACTAATAGATAATTATCATTATACGGGATAATATCAAAGTTGATGATCCCTGACATACCGTAAGATAACAGCGCAAACCATGCCAGCCGACGTGACCCTCTCACCTGAAAGGCAAGATGCCATCCACCGGAAAGTCCTACTCCTACAGCAATAAAGTGAATGGCGTACCAGTAAACATTCACCGGAAGCAACGGTAAAGAAACCAGTGGCAACATTACTGTACCTGGTAGCCATGGATTTTTAGGGGAACCCCATTCAGCATTTGTTGCCCAGTTAAGTGCCTCAACAGCGTCATAGGGCACAGCGGGATCAAGTATCCAGGTTGCAAGAAACCAGCACAGTGTGTAACTGAAAATAATAGTTGTCAGCTTCATTTTAATTTATCGCCAGTTTATCTAGGGCAACATATCGGTGTTGATATATTCATCATATTTATCGGAGTAATGCGTTTACAGGCTAATAATTCTTCCTGTCATCTGAGGTTCAGCCCATCGTAATTTATAATCCCAGTTTGCCTCATGCCTGCCGATAGAAAAAATCATCTCTCTGTTGTCCCGGCCACACTGTGCACGGGCATCACAAATATTGGCCCACATTAAAAGACTACCTGGGCTGAATGCAGAAAACTCGGGATCCATTCCACCATTCGGCACATCATAATAAGCAAGATGATTACTGCGTGAGCATAATACCAGATCTAATGCACAGGGAGTCCCTTTAAAAAAAAGCACATTCCCTTCAATCATACCCGGGATACTGCTCAATAGGTTAACCAGATTTTCATGCCGGTAACACCTCACCGATTCACCAAATCTTTTTTTAAAAAGATAAATATATAATCTGGCTATTTCACTAGCCGTCATATCTCTGAGACTGAATATTCCCCCACCACATGAAAGGAATTGTTTAAGCTCTCCATTCCTTTTTTTCTCTGTTTTCGCCGAAAAATTTGATTTGACAATGCATATTTTTCTCTTTCCATAATAAAATGCGTTCATCACCCCCACTCTATGTCTTAATGAAAGATCGTTTGACCTGACAGGAACGAACAACCGGGAGTGCGGAGAAAAGGGCATAATCACTTCATCTCTTGAAACTGGATAATATTTCCATACATTCAGACCAAATATTTTCCCTTCAGAAATAAAGTAGGCAGCCACGACCTCACCGTCTTCCTTATAATGCCAGAATTCGAACTTCAAACCCAAATTTGACATAAAAAAATAAATTATGTCGGGGTGTGCATTCACAGTTCCGCCATATTTTTCAAAAACATACTGATACGTTTCAAATTTTGAAGGACACCACCCCATAATAGCCTGCTTCATTCCCATAACATGCCCCTTGTCTACGATAACCCAACAAATGTTGGTAACTGAATAATTTAAATATAAAATGAAATAGTATGGCAATATTAAATTACAGCGTCATACCTCATACGTTTTTGTCTTGATCCTGTACGCCACACCATTTGGCTGACTGATACCCATTTTGGCCAGTGTTATATTGGCTGCACGATTAATTGAATGCACATATAATTTATCATCTGCCATCTGGATTTTAACATTCGAAAGGCAATAATATCTCCTCCGGCAGACCCATTCTCTTTGTCTGTCCGTCTCACATATCTGCAGAACATCAAGCCAACGAACAGCTGCTCTTCGCCACAACCCTGCACTTTCAAGCCTTTCAGCTATATTATCAATGACCACACTACAAACCCCATACCAGTCTTTATTTCTCTATACTCTCAATAAAATTTAAACGTTTTATAACACAGCATAAAATACATACAAAATAGCTTCAGGCCCTTAACCAAGCCAGCAATGACAATCATGAACCGTTACGTCTTTTTTATCGAGGAACATGATGAACAGGTGTTGTAAGATTGTAAAATTCAGCAGACGGTATATTGGTAATTAACTGGGCTGATATTTGCTCAAGATCATCCGGCGTGACCCTTATGATACCCTGGCCCGGGATATCAATCTCCGCAATGACAAACAACACCAGCGAGGTAAGTACAGGCAACACCAGCAAATACCCTGGGTGAGCGAGATCCTGATGCCCAGTGAGAAAACAGGCACTCATGGCAAATAAAAGTAATACTATCCATGCAGCATCAGGCACCTGTCGTTTCCATACAGCACTTGTTTTTTGTTTGGACGTCATCAGCTCATTATAGGTTTTCAGTACTGAAGACAATACAGGAGTGAGATCATGTCCTTTATCCGGAAGCACAATATGCCACAGTTTCTGCTGAATTTCTTCAGTTTCACGGGCCCACCCCCTTCCCGCAGCATCATTATCTTCCCTGAAAAAATGGATGCGGTCATTGACATACTTTTTAAGCAAAGGCTGAACTTTTTTCTGCATTACATCAGGTAAAAGAAGTGAATATTGTAATGCACTACCTACCATTTGTGCTTCATTCACCTCTGCCTGCCCCCTTGCAGAATAACCGCTTAAAGTAACTGAAAACACAAATCCGATAAGCAGCCCTGACAGAGTCAGGGTGGCACCCGTTATAATGCTTGGTTCAATAGCTGTATCATTCACATTCGTCTTGTATACAAACCTGCCAACATAAGCAGACATCATTAAAGTGGAAAAGATCACAATCAGCAGGAGAATATCATCTGCTGACGGTAACATAAAAAAATAAGCCATCACGACAATTCTCCATTAACATTCCGGAATTTTTAACAACTATATTTTCTGAACAGCGAATTTTCCGCATACCGTTATACTCGCCCAACAGAATAACGAATACCATAGTTCAATGCACAGGAGTGGGATACGCTAACGTATAATCAGAGCGACAACATGCATTTCCGTTCATCACTGCTTCTATTTCCGGTAAACCAGTCATTCGCCGTTTTCACAGGATTTGTTTCACTAAAAGCTTTCTCCTTCAGCTGAATACGAAGACTACCGCGGTCAAGAGCTCGATACCAGAGTTGCACATCTATAATCATGCGTAGGTACTCTCTGACCACTCCGGGTTACCCTTAACGCCGTCACAGCCAGAACACAGCTGTCCCGTCTCTCCTGGCGTGAACATGCCTGCTCGACACTCCACTGCTGCCAACCTCACCATTACATATTGAAATTATTCCTGACACGCAAATTTTCGACAATCACACAACATTAACATCACACTTCAACTGAATTCATTATGTAAAAAAACACGACACAAACAATTCAATGGAATGTCACCTATATTTCCATACGCTTTTTATCACTTAACCCATTACGGGTTCGTAGCCGCAGATACTCCCGTGGTGAACGATACCCCAGCGCACTATGCGGATGCCATTCGTTGTAGTGTTCGAATGCCCCAGCAAGGTTCTTTACCGCTGTTAACCCGTCGAGTTTCGGCATGGTACTGTGTAGTCACGCTTCATCGTTTTGACGAAGCTCTCTGCCAGCCGTTGCTTTCCGGGCTGCGTACTGCCGTAAGTTTTGGCTCAAGCCCTACCATTCTGGCGAACCTACGCGTCTGATGAGACCGGTAGGCTGAACCGTCAGCATATCGATCCCGCGCCGCATATCCCCCGGTCTGACCGCGAGAAAAACGTTCTCAGGTGTCAGCATGTTTGAGCGCTCTGAAGACATCGGTGAGCTGAGTGGCGTGACAACTCATACGGATGCCACCGGGCAAAAACAGCATGACAGGGTCGTTGACGACCTGAGGAGGCGGAACGACGGGCTGTGCAGTAGCAATGCGTACGGGTATCAGCCCTGAGTCATTAACCCTGCACTCCGCTTTGGTATCCTGCGGGCATTCCCGGAAGGTGGAAAATTTGATGCTATGTAATTCGCAGTACTGCTGACGGGTCAGACCGCTGGCGCGCCAGCTGGCAACATGCTGTCTTTTTTCTTCAAGCGTGTAGATTTTTCGTTCCTGCATGATGTTCCTCAATAACCAGATAACTGGAGGGGAAACCGATGCTAACGAACCAAATGGCAATTGGAAGATGAGTTCACCGCGACGTTACGAGTTGCCCGCAACGTAACCAGGTTATTCGCTTCGGCGCGAGTGTTCTAACGAGTGAAGGAGGGAGGATGTCAACTGATGGATGCCTAAAAGATAGCCAGCACAATTTTGGCTACCTTTGTTCTCTTGATGCGACAGAGCCTTTATCTATGACGGGCAAAAGCGAATGAAGAATAATCGTTATTGGTTCCAGTAAATACATGAACATATTGAGGTATTTCTGGGGATTGGTATTCCTCACCACTGGAAAATATTAGATGTGACCAGTCATTGTTATGAGGATCACCAAAGATGACGACAATTGGTGCAAATATTCCGGATTTTTTATAGAAGTCTAGTTGCAACTTACGTGCTCCATCTATGTATTCTATTAACCGTTTACCACTGTCGCTAGTCTCCCTCACCATATTAATGAAGAATGCCATCAATGGTATTTTGCTCAAGTCAGTACCAGTCCAGGGTTTTAATAGGAATTCATCCATACTATAAAGGGCGTTTTGAGATGTGTTGAGTTTTATTTTCTCGACTTCTAATATGGTCGAAAACGCGCTCAATGTATCATCATTGTTAGGGTTATTTAGTGAAAAGCCACAATTTCTCTTACTCGCTATGTAATCATCAGCAGTGGAGATTCCTTCACTTTGACAACTCTTTTTCTTCACCAGGCCGCATTGATTTACTCCCAGGGTCTGGCCCGTGCCGCCATCACGAGGAAAACCACAGGTGAAGTTTTCTTCGTAAGCTGAGCCATCCGTGCGAAGTTTGCCGGCAGGCCAAAATGCCACACCATAGGGGCTTAAACTGCCCTGCTCTCTCTTATCTTTTTGTATAGGATACGCCCAGTATGAAAACGATAATTTATTATCTTTTGCGGGATCATAAGGTTCCGTCCAAGATGAATTTGGACCATCATCTTCTTGATCTTCTTTCGCATGAATCATGATTCCTTTACAATAATACCCTGGTTTATTAGTCTCCGAGCAAACTGTTACAAGATCAGGTGATGTTATATACCGCTGCATTTCATTAGCTATCCAGATTGAATAGCCATTTTGGTCAACTGCATATTCGCACGGTGATCGATCGCCAGTTCGCACCGTAGTCGATCATGATTTCGCATCGTGTTCGATCGCG
>NZ_QFXN01000322.1:0-8570 GCF_003144775.1 Enterobacter sp. CGMCC 5087
TAACCCGACAGCAGGCGCAGGGCCGTCTTTTTGCCCCTGCGCATGCCCCGCTCATAAAGCCGCCGGCTGCGTTCACGGTGGTTTGACAGCGCACGCGGGGCCACGCCCGTCGCGCCTGTCACGTTAAACATTATGCCCATCCAGTCAAAACCCCGGCTGATTCGCCCGATAAAGGTCTTCTCCGGATGGCGCTCATATCCCCCGCGCGCAAAAAATACGCTCAGGGCTTTCACCGCACGCCGCAGTCTCCACCGCGTGCGGGTCAGTATCACAAAATCATCCATGTACCTGACGTATCTGAGACCAGGCTGCGCCTCAAAGTACGTGTCCATTCCCCACAGGCAGAACCCCGCCAGCAGCGGGCTCAGGGCACAGCCCCGGCTTATCCCCTTGCGCGGCGTATGAAACTCGCCGCCCCACTCCACGCTGTAGTGGAGGAACTGCTTCAGCAAATCCAGCAGCACCGGGTCAGCCACGTGCCGCCTGAGCTGCCGGTAAAGCAGACCGTGACGGATGTGAGCGTAAAATCCCCGGATATCCGTCCGGCATACAAACCGCCAGCCATCCTCCCTGAGGGTCTGCGCCATCTTCCTGACAGACTGCCGGCCTCCGCCGTGCCCCCTCACGTGCTCGCACAGGGGATGTACCGGCAGGATGTGGCTTAGCCTCAGCGCCACCCATTTCAGGACCAGCGCATCGGCAGCATCCCATACCGCCCTGCGCTGCGCGCCCTGCCCGACAAGGCGGACCGGACGAAGCCGGTACTGCCCGGCACACACCGTGGCCAGCAACGCTTCCCGCCGCGCAGGCCAGTGAAACCGCAGGTCCCATACGTCCGCCCCGGGCGGGTGATGGCGTCGCTGATGACAGCACCACGCAAACGCCTCATCCCACAGTGCCGTGATGCCGGATTCGGGTTTCGGGCCCGAATACTCATCCCGGTGCCGGGTGCTTACCGACAAACCGCATTCAACTGAGTAATCGACTCCGCCTGTGCCGCCTGGTACGCAGCACGGCACTCGCCGCTCGCCCCCTCAGCCCAGCGAACCAGCACCTCACCTTTATCCGGCATCCCCGCCAGATAGACGCGCCCGTCATCCCCGACAATGCCGCTGCCGCTCTGGTCGGTCGACTGCACCAGGGTGGCCACGGCCCCAAACGGTACGGGCTTGCCGTTGTGCGTCAGCGTCAGCAGAACCTGCTTACCGGTGCGCACCCTGAAGTCAGCCAGCACCACCGCACCGCGCGTCGGGTAGACATTTTTACTGCTCTTGTCCAGCTCAACCCCGTCAGGCAGGGTGCCCGGGTCCAGCGTGACGCTGGTTTTACGGTACATGCCTCCGGCCGGCATAACGGCATACCCGCGCCAGTCCGTCCGGTCATACCCGTTCACCGTCACGCCCGGCGCCCCCGGCGCACGGACCAGTACCGCCCCGTCGCCGAGCGACCTGCTGAGCGTCACCCCGTACGGGTGCACCATCAGCCCGCCCGACGCCCCCCAGGTCAGCGTTTTATACGAGGAACTGTTGCTGTAGCCGGCGTTCGCGTTCAGGCGCTTACCGGACCATGCAAGGTTCAGGCTGCTCTGGTCGGGCTGGTGCTGATTTCCCCAGGACTGGGTGGCGCCGTAGCTGACCGCATTGTCAAGCAGGGTGCCGTTCACGCCGGTGCTCTGGGATACGCGCCCCTGATTGTCATGGGTCATTGAGTAGGTGGTACTCATCCCCTGAAGCGTCCGGTTATCCCGGCTGAATATGCTGAGCGGCACGTTCAGTGACACGGACAGCTGGCGGTTCTCCGGCCAGTTGCTGTCGCTGCGCTGTATGCGGTCAATGTCATATGCCACAGTCAGCGTCGCCCCCATCAGGGAGGTGTAGTACGACATGCGCAGGCTGTCGTTGGTGCCGGAGCGCCCCCAGTAGTTGCTGCGGCTGCCCGACAGGTTGACGGAGCCCAGGCCAGCCGGCAGCTGCTGGTTGATGGATGCCTGCCAGCTTTGACGCTGCCGGTCCATCGTCCAGGGCGCGAAGCCTTCGCTGAGGTCATACCCCTGCATGTTGATGTCATTGAAGCTGTAGAAGTTTCGGGTGTTGTAGCGCAGGGCCGCCAGCGACACGCTGGTCCCGGTGGTCACCATGCTTTTTGAGTACTTGGCCCGCCAGGACTGACCGTCCACCCAGTTCAGGTCACGCCCGCGGGTGTCATGCAGCTGTGAGCTTGTCTGCGTGATATCCAGTGAGAGCGCCCCCAGCTGTCCGAGTGAGATACCGGTACCCAGCGCGCCGGAGCGGTAGTTACTGGCCAGCACGCCGCCACCGTAGACGGTCATGTCGTAAGGCAGGCCGTAGACCAGAGAGCCCATCGCAAATTCAGGTTCGCGACTCCCCTTTGTGACGCCGCCGCCATGGTATTTCCCGATGGTGGCCTCATACTCAAAGCCTCCCTCACGCTGCATAATGGGGAGCGAGGAGTAGCCTACGGTAAAGGAGTGGCGGGAGCCGTCCGCTTCCGTAACCTCAACCAGCAGGTCGCCGGCGTTCCCCATCTGCCCCATATCCTCAATACGGAAGGGACCCGGCGCGACGTTCGTCTGGTATACGGTGTAGCCGTTCTGCTTCACCCGGATCACCGCATCACTGTTCGCCGTGCCGCGGATGACGGGCGCAAAACCGCGCTGATTCTCCCGCAGCATGCCGTCCTCGGAGGTCATCTGCACCCCGCGAAACGGAATGCTGTCAAGGATATCGCCGCCCGTGCTTCCCTCACCGACCAGCATCTGGCTTCGCAGGGCTACAATATCCCGCAGCAGGTAGGTATTTGAGGTGCGCCACTGTCGCTGGGTCGGAATGGACGTACGCCAGGCATAGCTGCCGCTGCCGGATTCCCGGGTGTTGGTGTACGTAAAGGTCTGGGTGCTGTGCAGGCGCCACGGCCCCACGTTCAGCCCGTTGCGGAAGTTTGCAAAGAGCGTGCGGTTTTTTGTTTCAGCCCCCTGACCTGGCGTGCTTTTCCCCTCGGCGCCGCTGAAGTTGTACGATGACATCAGGGCGGGAATGCCGTCATCCCACAGGGCGCTGTCATCTCCGTCAGCAAAGCCGGGCTTCATGGCCACCTGAGGCACGCTCAGGTTAAGCGCAAGCTTATTCATATCGAACTCACTTTTAGCCTGCTTCTGAAAAACAGACAGGTCAGTGATTTCCGTTTCGCCCGGCTTCCCCTTAAGGGAAGGGACGGCATCCACGTCCACCCCCCAGCTTCGCAGCCAGGAGAGCATCAGCACCGGCCGGGTGGCGCCATTTATCTCCCGAAACTGAATGTTCTGACTGCTGACCAGCGTCCTGTTCATGTAGACATCGACCATGTATGTCCCGGGCGGCACAAAGCCTGCCGTCTCGAAGGCCGTCAGGTCGGTCCCTGCCGCGGAGCCACTCAGGAAGGTCGGGTCAAAATACTCCCGGGCCACCGCCGGTGTGGACAGGAAGCCCGTTGCCAGCATCACTGACAGCGCCAGGGGAGACAGTCGTAACGCCACCTGCGCCATCGCCGGATGCCCGTCAGGCTTACAGCGTTGCTTTATATTCATTTTTATCTCCATTCATTTTCCATAACACCGCACCGGCTGGCCGTGCCTTAAAGCGGAAGTGCTGTTCTGATTTCGGGGCAATCCAGGCCTCAAGGGCCCCCTCCTCCGCGGGCATGCCGCCTGCCGTCAGCGAGGAGAAATGGACAAAGTACGGCGTCGGATTCGACACGATGAGCGACTCTTTTTGCGCGCGAAACGTCAGGGTGGACGCTATTTTCGGGATGTCAGGCGCAGCCAGCCCCGCCGGGCGATAAAACAGGCGCATGTTCATCCTGACGGCAATCTGCACCTGCGTGCCGGCTTTCACCTTCGCCTGCCCGGGAGTCCGGGCCGCACTGTCAGAGGGGGGAATACCGGTAACCGAGATGATGCTGGCCGACTCACGGTCCACCGGCAGGCTCCCGCCCACCTGCCTGACGCGCAGGGCTGTTCTTTCACCCGCATTAATGCGCCCGAGAGGCGGAAGAACAACGAAAGGCGGCACGCTCCCGGCCGTGGCGTCAATGCGCCCCGTGGACGGATCGAACGCGCTGACGGTTGACTGAAGCAGGTAGTTTTTATCCGTGCTGTTCATGACGGTCACGATGGTGCCGGATTTTGCTTTCTCCGCGTCGTAATGGATGAGCATGGGAAAAATAGTGATGCCCTTGCCGGATGCGCTTCCCTCAGCCGCCTGTCCGGTCGCCGACAGACAGAGCAGCCCGCCTGCCAGCGCGACAGCAATCCCCCGGTTGAGGGTGGGTGTGAGGGTGACGCTATGCCACCGCGCCACCCGCGACTTAATAACAGAAAACGGACCAGACATTTTTCACCCCTGTACGATAGGTGGAATAAATTAAGCGGAATATATCCGCAGCCACGAATAATAAATAACGGGCGCGCAAAGCCATTAACAGGCCGCCCTGCATTAAATAAACAAATAAAAGAAATAAACAGCATTACGCATTACGCATTACGCATTACGCATTACGCATTGCAAATAAGCACCATCAGAATAAAAAGCAAATCCAACCCAGAAAGAGCGAGCCAGCAGACGGGCAATGAATTAATAAAGAAGATGAAAGTCCGAAACTTTAATTTCCGAACCCTTAATTATTAATAATTAATTACCCATCACCCGGAAACATCCGCACTGAACTCCCCGGAATCACCGCCGGAATCATTAATCATTGACCAGGTGACCCGCTCTCCCTTCACTTTGTAATCCTCACATTTCCCGGGTGCCAGCATGGACGGGGCGGCATTTAAATCCACGGAATGGCCATCCACCCTCAGGTGATTAAATGACAGATAGTAACGCCCGGGATTGCAGGCCCTCACGCCGCCCGGCGCGCGCGTAAACAGCACATCCCTGAACACTGCCTTCCCCGGCTCGGGCATGCCGTCCGGTCGCCAGAAGAGCTTGATAACGTTTTCGATACTCACGCTTACCCCCCCTTTCGCCGCTGCAGGCTGCCTCCCGGGTGGGATGGACAGAACGTGAACGTACCAGACCCCCTCTGTTTGCTTCGGGTAATCACCAGGGGCACCGGTCAGCCTGACGCGCACGCTGTTCTCTGAACCTCCCTCCAGTCGAAACAGCGGCGGGAATGCCGCAAACGCGCGGCTGTCATTACCCGTCACATCAGTCACCCTGACCTGCGTCAGCCAGGTCGTGGCTCCCGTGTTGAGTACCTTCAGGGTGGCAGAGGTGTCCCCTTCACGATAAATCATGCGGGTCGCACCCAGCCCTATGCCGCCAGATAAATCACTCGCTCTCGCAGACTGCGGGGAGAAAAGGCCCCCACCAAAAAAAACAAAAGCAACCGAAATAACAAAAAAGGAAATACAGCAGACAACTCGCTGGGTTCTCATATCTCCGCCCGGATATAATTAACGATACGCCATCTTAAAGTTAAAATTCGCAACAACAGCCCCGGAACCCTTAATCTCACCGCCGAGATATCGCATATCCACAATAAAATTCACATCACCGTCCGCAGGCTCACCGCCCCGCGGGGCGAGTTCAACAGAGTCACCACCTCTAATATACCCGCCCAGCACTCCATTATTGTCTTTATGGCGAAGACCAAACCCCAGGGCGCCGGTAATTTGTGTATTTTGAAACTGAAATAAATCATCGTAACCGGACAGCGTCTGCCCCGTTACCTGTATTGCGGGTATAACACCCGGCTGCTTCGACCCCGCGCAATTACTCAGGTGCAGGGTAATATCTTTCGTTCCCAATCTTAATATGGGCCCCTGAACCCTGAAGTCTTTCTGGTTAGCCGCAGTGGTGAACGTCATCAAATCGGGTGACGCAAGCGAAAGAATACAGGTTGAACGCTCAACGTTCAGGGTCAGGGTCAGCGGGAAGCTGGTACCGTAGATTGTCGGCCCGCTATCAGCCATTGCGGGTGTCGCACAGACCAGGATGCCTGCCAGCAGGCTGGATTTAACCGCTATCATGACCGCCCCCCCTTCCAGGATTCCAGCCCTCCACCGTCATTAATGGTTTGCCACTTGATATCCGCCGGCCACGTGAGCCCGGAGAAAGGGATATCTTCACTGGAAAAAGGAAGCAGCGTGGTTGACTCTACGGTTAAACGTTTTGTCAGAATGGCATGCCCCCCCACATCAAGAGAAGCCAGGCTGATAATAAAGGGCGTTGGATTTTCCAGCTTCACCCCCTGAGAGGAGCGGGAGACCTTCAGCTTCCCACCACTTGCAGAAAGCCCCGGCAAGCCGTCAGGACGATAAATCAGTTTAATTTTCTGACCGAGTCCAATCACACCCTTCCCGCTGATTTTACTGAGGGTTGCATTATCCATTTTTGCATCCGGCGGAGTGTCGCCGGCCGGAATGGCGAGAACACTCAGCCAGAACAGGGACTCCCTGTCTGATGGCAGGTTAGCCGGCAGCTTAACCACCCGGACAGCGCTCTCCCCGTCAGATTCAAGGCGAAATAGCTGGGGCGTCACAACAAAAGGCGCCCCCCCTGGCCCGTTCAGCCCCCTCAAAACCCGAGGCTGAATAAGGTAGGGGAGGCCCCCTCCCTGGTTAAGCACCGTGATTGTGACACTTTTTTGATGAGCGGGATAAATAAGGCGCGTCCCACCCAACTGCAGGCCTGCAAATGCCGACCCTGCCCCCAGAAACGACGTGCAGAGACATGCCAGTGCAAACGCCATCTTTTTCATCGCTAACCTTCCTGTCGTCAGTATTATTGCTGAACACCCACAAATCGACATACCACACAAATTGCGTGGTATGTCTGCATCCGTGCCCACCCCTGAGCCTCTATGGAGGGAGGGGCTCCTTGTTTTAGATTACGGGTTTACGAACGAAAATGAGATGCCTGTGGTTTGCGCTGCGCTTGCAGTAGGGCTGGCCGTAGGAGCGGCGAAGCCGATCGTAGCCGGGTATGTTTTCGCTTCAAGCGCAGTACCTAAGTCACCAGCCACAGCTGAAAACAGGAATTCACCTTTCGCGAGCAGAGTGGCAGGGGCATCTTTCTTCGCAACACCAAAGCCCCAGGTTGCACTTGTGTCACTACCAAAAATTTTATTGGAAGAACCAGTAATAGGGTTGGCATCCAGCTGAATACCAGCACCCGCTTGTGCGGCCGCGTTACCACAACCGCTCAATGATACAGTCACATCCTGCGCGTTAAACAGAGTGTTAGCTGCATTTAACGCAGACGGTATCATCCCCCCCAGGTCAATGGTGGGCCGAGAAAGACTCACCTGACAGGTCAGCGTATTGACCACACCCGTGACCTGAACTGTACCTTTAGTATCAGCGTGCGCCGCATTAACACCCCCCATAACCATCATCGCCAGCATACTCATTTTGATAATTTGCTTTTTCATTGCCATACCTTAATTAAATTTAATTTTTAATCTGCGCAACGACTGCGCAGGCTACCGCCCGGCCCGTAAAACTCCCGTTGTTTTATGACGCACGAGCTTTACATTTAGGACCATTTTGACAATCTCGCGGGTTTTACAGAGGGTTGTACCGTGGGGTGATGGCATTCAGGATGTAACGTCCGGCATCAGACGAAAATTTAGTGAATATGGTTTTCGGAATCGAAAGCGCAGAAACGACAGAAGTGTAAGCTTTATTTGTGACGCGGAGTAAGTGAGGATTTACAATGGGTTGGGTGTGTTTTGGGGTGTTTTATTTTCTTTTTTTACATATAGTTACATACTGTTCGGGAACTTAATATGTTGCGGGCTGGACGCTTCATGAAGTTCGTATATACTGATTTACAGTTTGGTCCTAAATGTAAAGTCTTTTTCCGTTTTCGCCTCCCCCACACGCACTTAAATCTTTCTGCATTACTCGCCGTGTAGCGCACCGTGTGGCGGATATTCCGGTGTCCGAGATAGTCCTGTATCAGCCTGGTGTCCACCCCCCTGTCTGCCAGCGCGAATCCGCAGGCATGTCGCAACATGTGCGGATGCGAAACTACAGAAATATTTGACTGTTCCCCCAGTTTATTAATGACCTGCCAGATACGCTGCCTTGTCATCCTTTCACTCTGACGGGTAATGAACAGCCACTCGCTGTCCGCATGCGGCAGACCGGACCTGACCTTCAGCCAGGCGCGAATGGCGCTTTTCTCCTCCTTCAGCAGCGGGTGCGTGGTGCTGAACCCGTTCTTCATCCGCCGGATATACAGGCTCCCCCCTTTCAGGTCGATATCGGACAACCTTAACTCACACACCTCACTGACCCGGAAGCCGTGTATAAAACTCATCAACAGCAGACAGTAATCCCGCTCCGGGGTGCTGCTCATCCGCGCATGCTTCAGCATGCTCTCCACTTCTGTCTGTGTCAGGTACCTGCGCTGGCTCATTCTCTGCTTCCGTTTCTTTGCTAAGTGTAACTGTATGTAATTATCCACAACGAAACGAATGCCGCCAGCCCGGATTAATCTGTAAGTACGCCTGAATGGGGTATTGAAGGGCAGGATAATTTTTTTCTGAATGGCATTCCTTCT
>NZ_QFXN01000323.1:0-2574 GCF_003144775.1 Enterobacter sp. CGMCC 5087
GTAAGCGTAAAGGCAGCGCCGTATTGACGGTTATTTATCGGTGAGAACCACGTTCCATGGCAGCAGTTCTGCCACTTTATTGGAAGGCCACTCCGGCAGGACGTTCAGGATATGGCGAAGGTAGGCTTCTGGATCGATACCATTGAGTTTGCACGTACCGATCAGGCCGTACAGTAGTGCACCACGCTCACCACCATGATCACTACCGAAGAAGATATAATTCTTTTTCCCAAGACACACGGCCCTCAGCGCTCGTTCCGCTGCATTATTGTCAGGCTCTGCCAGTCCGTCATCCGCGTAATAACACAGCGCTTCCCACTGGTTTAGCGCATAAGCGAACGCCTCGCCCAGCCGGGATTTTTTTGACAGAATGGCACTTTTCTCCACCAACCAGTCATGCAGGGATATCAGCAGCGGCTTACTCCGGGACTGTCTGGCTGCCAGCCGCTCAGTTGCAGGGAGGCCGCGTATGGCTTCTTCGATTGCGTACAGCTCACCTATACGTTTCAGGGCTTCCTCTGCTGTGGCCGTTTGAGTACTTATATAGACATCGTGGATTTTTCTGCGCGCGTGGGCCCAGCAGGCCGCTTCGGTTAACGGACCTCCTTCACGTTCTACGCTGAACAACCGATCGTAGCCTGCGAAGGCATCCGCCTGCAGCACACCATTATAGTGCCGAAGATGTTGCTGAGGATGTTTCCCCTGCCTGTCCGGCGAGAAGGCGAACCATGCCGCTGGCGGATCTGATGAACCTGCGCTTCTGTCATCACGGACATATGTCCAGATGCGCCCGGTTTTCGTCTTCTTTCTGCCCGGTGCCAGTACCGGCACCGGAGTATCATCCGTATGCAGTTTGCGGGAGTCTATCACGTAGTGGTAAAGGGCCTCATCCAGTGGGGCCATTAACCGGCAACAGGCATCCACCCAGTTGGAGAGCAGAGCCCGGCTCAGAACCACGCCCTGACGGGCAAAGATTTCGCACTGGCGATATAGCGGCAGGTGTTCGCAGTATTTGGCCGTTAACACGCGGGCCAGCAGACCCGGCCCGGCGATACCCCGATCGATGGGGCGAGATGGTGCAGGCGCTTCAACGATACAGTCGCATCGGGTACAGGCCTTTTTCACCCTGACCGTGCGGATCACTTTCAGGGCGCTGGAGACCAGCTCCAGCTGTTCCGCGCTGACTTCACTGAGATATGCCATATCACTACCGCAACCAGGACAGCAGGTTTCGGCTGGCTCCAGCCTGTTTATTTCGCGGGGAAGATGTTCCGGTAACGGGCGACGATGGCGGGACTGGCGCAGCTGGCGAGGTACCAGTGGATCGTCTTCTCGTCCGTTGTAGCGATCACTTTGCTGCTCCTGCTGTTTCAGCAGGGCTTCTGCGTCTTCAACTTGTCGGCGAAGTTTTTCTGAACGGGTACCGAACAGCATCCGCCGCAGTTTTTCTATCTGTGCCCGCAGATGCTCTATTTCGCGCTCTTCGTTCTCTATTTTCTCTTCTGCGCGGGCCAGCGCAGAACGCAGGAACGACTCAGTCTCTGCAACGAGGCTAAGCTGACTGTCTTTCTGGCGAAGCGCGTCTTCCAGCGCGGCGATACGGGCGAGATAGTCCTGACTCATGACCCCATTTATAATGCGGTCATGCGCTTTTTACAACATTGTCAGAGAGTTAAGACGAGCTGTTTTGGGCTGACGCCAGTCCAGCTTATCGAGGAGCATGGCGAGCTGTGAGCGGGTGATGGCGATTTTACCATCGCGTACAGCAGGCCAGATGAACTGGCCTTCTTCCAGACGTTTGGTGAACAGGCACAGGCCGTCAGCATCAGCCCAGAGTATTTTCACGGTATCGCCGCGACGGCCACGGAAGATAAACAGGTGGCCGGAGAACGGGTTTTCATCAAGTACATGCTGTACCAACTCGCCCAGACCATTGAACGATTTACGCATATCGGTCACACCGGCAACCAGCCAGATACGGGTGCCTGACGGGAGGGATATCATTGGCTTCTCCCGGTCAGCTCGCGAAGCAGCACGGCCAGCAACTCTGGTGACGGGTTCTCCAGCGTCATTTTACCGTGACGGAACTCAACACAACAGGAGGAGGCATTCAGCGCTGAGAGCTGACCCGGTTCAGTATTCATCCCGGCTGATGGTGTAGGATCAGGTATCACCTCAACAGGCAGCATTGTCGGTGATGGTGAAGATTCAACTGTTGCCGGAAGGCGACGTGATATACGGCCTTCATTCTGCCAGAGTCGCAGCCATTTAAAGATGACGTTATCGTTGATGCCGTTTTCGCGGGCAATCTGAGCGACGCAGGCACCGGGGCGGGAAGCCAGTTCGACCATACGTATCTTGAAGTCATTCGAATAATTTTTACGGGGTTCTTTTCGCCAGGACTGGGATTCCATACTTAGATGTCCGTCTGTAACAGGTGGGCGTCTAAGTTATCAGTACTGGCTTAATGGCTACATACGGCACTGGGTTTACGCTTACTTCCTTCTTCCCGTGCAGCGCAAAATAAGTGCCGCCACTGCGCGTTTACGCGCAAAAAAAAACCGTGCCAGAGGC
>NZ_QFXN01000324.1:0-884 GCF_003144775.1 Enterobacter sp. CGMCC 5087
ACGGTTCGGGTCTGTTATCGCAGAAGGGCCAGTATGGCGTCATAGTCCGGCTCATCCGTGATTTCGCGTACAAAATCACTGCCCAGTACCGTATTGTCCCTGTCCAGAACGACCACTGCCCTGGCCATCAGACCGGCTAACGCCCCCTCCGTCAGCCCGACACCGTAATCTGTCCGGAACGCCGGCGCCCTGAAGGATGACAGCATCACGACGTTCTCCAGCCCCTCCGCGCCGCAGAAGCGGGACTGCGCAAACGGCAGGTCCGCCGAGATACACAGCACGACCGTCTCCCCGTCAGCCACCAGGCGGTTAAAGGCCCTCACCGAGGCCGCGCACACCCCGGTATCAACTGACGGAAACATGGACAGGATTTTACGTTTACCGGCAAAATCCGAAAGGGACACGTTATTCAGTTCCTTTCCGGTCAGGATGAAATCAGGAGCACGCGCCCCTCTGGCCGGCAGGCTGCCTTCCGTTCTCACCGGCTCCCCCTGAAAATACACAACATCTGACATGGCTTTCTCCTTTTTAGACTGAAGGTGACAGGGCTCCCCTGCCTCATGAGGAGCTTAAGCCGTAACACCGCAGATATCTCACCCGCGTCTGTCAGAAAATAATAAAAGCGTAACAATCCGGTCACATCCCGGCGCGCCGTCATTTTTGTTGAGATGACACGTCCTCAGGCCCTCCGGGCCTCCCGGTCACTCCTCCGGCGTTTTACAGTACTCACAATTTGTAATCCCCGATGGCTTTCAGCGCGCTGTTAACCTTTCGTTAAGAATCACCGGAGATAATGCATCCGCAGGACACTACAAAAACGTCTTTTTTTCGGTAATATCATCTCTTCAGTCCGTCAGTGCCCCGTGCCCTGACGGACTTTTTTT
>NZ_QFXN01000325.1:0-2087 GCF_003144775.1 Enterobacter sp. CGMCC 5087
TGTGAGAGTAGGGAACTGCCAGGCATCAATTAGAAGAACCCCGTACCGTAAGGTGCGGGGTTTTTTGCTTTGTGCGCAGAAAAGTCCGTTGGCGCTGTGCTTGCCGGGCCTGCGGGCTCAGTAGACCGAAAAAGGCAAAGCCGCCATCCGGCAACGCAGACGCACGATCCCACGGCAATGAGAAACAGGAATACAAAGAAGGGGTTTATAAACGCAGAAAAGCAAAAACCCAGCCATAGGCTGGGTTCTTTAAATAGTGGTGCCCGGACTCGGAATGAATTTTGTTTTGTAAATACATTGATTGCTATGATTTTTATCTGGTTCCATAAACATTGAGGCCCCCATTAAGGCCCCCTTCTGCAGAGCGTCAAAATTTGACGGTTGAACGGGAATTTTGACGTCCATTTGAACTGTTTTTTGTGGCACGGTGCTCTGACTATTTACGGAATCGCAGTGAGCACCATCAGCGTTTGAAAATGATACCATAATCAGGTTCCTCAGTGTTTAGCTGGTAACATGCTGGATAGGTTTTGCGAACTACAGTGTGAGAATCAGGAGTAGAGGTGTAATATCGAATTTTTGGGTTGTCCCCCAAGACCTACACCAACATAAAAAATCCCGCCGAAGCGGGAGCTAAAATTAAGCGGTTTTCATTCGGTATGCCGACAGAGACACGACATTTTCTGTCGCTACCTCAGTAGCAAAAGTTGATAACGAATCATCATTTGCCAACTCTGCCAACATAGCTGGCATGATGTGCAATCGTTTAGCCAGTGATTCAACATCGACAGACAGATCCGTGAGAAGAAACTTCATTGCCCGTTGGAAAAGCTCAGGTTTTTCACTAGGAATGAGATAGTCTTCTTTTTCATCAATTGCTTCCCCCTTGCGTTTCAGACCGAAGAACGCAGTTTTATATTGAGCATCAGTTAATAGTGATAATTGATGAGCTCTGTAAATGGTTGCTGCTTTGCTCACTTTCCACGTCAACTTAAACTGACTTAGTCCCTGCCAGTCGATACGGCCACCGATTGGGCGAGGAAAATATTTTGCCATTGCTGAGCGTGGGAGAAGCAAAGCAGATGCAAAGCGGTTAGCTTGTGACTCTGTTACTCTGTCTCCCGTCGAGATGCCCTCATGCAAAATCAAGTGTGCAACTTCGTGAGCGATATCAAAACGCTGACGGCACGGCGATTTCTTAGCTGTATTCCTTACGATAAACGGGCGACTTAAAGGAACAGAAAGTGCGTCCACATCATCAGAAATAGAATCGAAAGAAGTCACAAAGGCTCCCAGCTTTTCAGCAAGACGGGTCATGTTATCGATCGGCCCAAGGCCTAATCCCCAATCTGTGCGGCATTGCTCAGCAGCTTTTTCTATATCCTCTTGAGTATTTACCCGCAGCTCAGGAAATCTGACTGGTGGTAAATTCAAATACTCATCAAAAACCTCAATCAGACGACGATACAATTCAGCTTTAGCGAGTGTCGCCCACTTGGTTGCCATACGAGTAGAGCTACGCTTGCGGAAGTGAACGATTTCTTCATTCACTGGAGACTGCTCTTGCGCCTCAAAAAATTCAGGCATAACCAGCAACGCGGCAGCTAATTTATGTGCAAGCTCAGGCGAAGCAGATAGCCGGAGCCCGAAAAATGAATCCATTCTGATTCACCAAAGTCTTCATACTGATGCGAAAGAGCAAACAGCAGAGTGTTGTCGGCTTCGGTGATATGCGCGGTGCTGCATTGGATACCGGTAAGGCGGGCGACGGGCGGCAGGGGATCTTCAACAATCAGCTTCCCAGGTTCGTCAGCAACACGAAGCGAATACCCGTTGTCGCTGACCACATTGATCAGGTCGGCCAGTTCAATACCGTCGATATCTACAGCGATCCGACCCATGTTGAGGGCCAGTACGTTGATGGTATCGGCTTCCACCGTCAGGGACAGCCTCATGGCTGCACCTCCCGGTATTTGCCGGTGGTGATGTCGGTAACGGCCCTGTAGCTATTACGGGTCATCAGCCCGGTCGCCTTCCTGGCCCGCAGAATATCGATACTGCCGATAAGCGGTGACTGTGTTTCTGCG
>NZ_QFXN01000326.1:0-9181 GCF_003144775.1 Enterobacter sp. CGMCC 5087
GCCGCGGCGATCGGTACGTATCAGATCGTATTTCTCCACGATAAAATTCACGGCGTCGCACAGTGATATACCGGCGTCGATATGCTCCTGAATCACGCTATCGTTGCCAAACGGCGTATCGTTGAGCGTCAGACCGTAGTGACGATCTAGCAGATGACTCAGGAGGCGCTGCCAGATCGCCACGGGTGACGGGAGTGGTGAAACCTCCCGTTTCGGGGGAGCAGGTTGTGTTTGCATAATGGAAACCTTTATTGGTGAGTTAAATGAAAGAAAAAAGCCGGGAGGTTTATTCGGTTGTTGCAGGTGTCGGATAAATCGCCAGGTACACGTACCCATGCGATCCCAGCGTATCTGATTCACAGGTCAGCCCTTTCGCGTAAAGCGTGACGCAGTGCTGATGGCGGGGATTGAGTTCACCAGAAACGAGCATCAGCTCCAGCTGCTTCATCAGTACCGGAAACGCCTGGTCGAGATGGTGCAAATCCGCCTCACTGAAGGTGCCGGTGATGTTGGCGCGGTCAGCCAGGTAATGCAGTCGGTTGCCCTCCTGCACCAGACGTGCGCCAAAACAGGGGGTGATATCGCGTTTAAGCCCCCACCAGGGGGCGGCGATATCGTGGTTTACAGGCGGTATTGTATTCGACAATTTTAGCCTTCCTTAAACGTGAATTAATTCAGCGTAACGCTGCGCAATACGACATACGGGCCGTTGCGGTCCTGGCTGCGTTCCGCGAAGACGGCGAGCACGCCGCTGATATCCTGCACCTCCCGCCCGGCATAGTGGCAGACGCTGCCGGACCATTTATATTTGCCGGTACAGAAGCGAAACAGCCGGGACTTCGGATGCTGGCGATATATCGCCATCGCCTGACGTTTGGGGATAATTTTCATACGGTTAATTTCCTGTTGTGCTACAGCCAGCCACGCTCGGCAAAAGACGCAATATCCATCCCGCCCACCACCAGGTGGTCCAGCAGGCGAATGTCCACGAGATCCAGCGCCTGTTTCAGGCGTTCGGTAATGCGTTGATCGGCCAGGCTGGGTTCTGCCTCTCCGGAAGGATGATTGTGCGCGAGAAGCGCGGCGGCAGCGTTATGGTGAAGCCCGGCCTTCACCACCTCCCGCGGATGGACGGTGATGCTGTTGATGGTGCCGAGAAACAGCGTATCGAAGGCGATGAGGCGATGCTGATTATCAAGCCACAGAACTGAGAGAGCTTCTCTCTCCAGAGGGGCGAGATGCAGACGTAGCCAGTCACGAACGGCATGGCTTGAAGTAAATGACGCGCCGGGTTCGCGTAACTGGCGCTCCAGCAGGGTCATCGCATATCTGATGGTGCGCTGTGCGGCGGGAGATATTCCCCCGCAGTCGGGGGGACACGTGGTGATATTCATTTGCTTTTCCTTTCTGTTGACCCGTCAGGGATGGATGTGTTGTACAGTTTCATGGCAACGACGAACTCGTCGTGCAGGGATTCAAACCATGACCATATGGGGAAGAGAGGGGTACCCGTCGGGAAGTGCAGGAAGGGTTCGTCGGTCACAACCTCTCCGTCCTCATCCCTGACCGTTATTTTCCCCAGCGCATCCCACAGGGTATTCAGGTGAGACAGTTCATACGACAAGGCGGGACGCTCAGTCGATGATGTACATGATGGCACTGCATTCCGGGTGACTGAGCGCATAGTCACGCAGGCGGTAATAGTGCGCCGTCATGGCGTCACATTCGGTGCGCATGGCGTGGTGGCTGTACGTCATCAGACAGACGGCAATACCGGCAGCTTCAGCGCTGAGCTCACCACCGTTGCCATTCAGGGTGTTGAACAGCGACCATTGTTCATCACGTTCGTCATCCTGCTCCGGGGTCATAAAGGCACCGCCGTTGCTGAGCGTATAAAAGTTCCAGATACCGCCGCTGTAGTCTGCACAGAAGCGGTCCATCCAGGCGAAGACGGTCGGCTCAAGGATTATCCACTGCGGTATGCTGCCGAAGTGCTGCGGCCAGAATCCTGCGCGCTGCTCGTCCTGTACGAGGGTGGCGGCCAGCGCGGGTACAGAGCTGTTATCGGCAGATTGCGGACGTAACAGGTTGTTGTCGTTAAGGTTGATAATGTCGGTCATGTCAGTTGTTCCTTTTCGTAACGGCCATAAGTGCACTCCGCTGAGCGGGGGCGCATAAGTCGTGTGATTTTTGGGGTAATGGGGGGCCGGGTTACCGACTGGTGATATCTGTAGGTGGTACGTTCAGGTGTAACTGTGGGCAGGATTGTGCATAGCCGTCATCATTGCACCGCGAGGGCCAGATGCCGTCAGCCACAGACAGTCGGCACAGGCTGAGCTCGCCGGGACGGTAGCAGAGATGTCTGCACCAGGCGCAGAGGTCATCGTCGGAGATGGAACGACAGCCGGGCTGGTTTTGCAGGGGAACGGTCCAGACTGCCGTCTGGCGGGAATTTGCCGGAACGAACGGCATCAGCTCAGTGCCTGCTGCAGTTCTTCGGCCATCACCCAGAGCGCCCGGTTGAGTTTTACGTCGCCATCAATGCCGTTAACCGCGCGGGTGTGAGTACGTTTACCCTTTGCGGTGCGTCCGCTCAGTCCGCCTTTCAGCAACGATTCCTGAATGCGGTTATAAACGGTCCACAGATCGTCCTGGCGATCCTCATATCTGCGGGGGGCCAGTATCTGCGCTGCGGTCACCGGCTGATATTCTTCACCAAAGCGGTAGGTCAGTGCGGCGTTCGCCAGGGCATGTTGCGCGGGTGCTGGTAGTCGAAGTGACTGCATGGCCTCGCGCTTTTCTTCCACCCGATCAAAGACACCGAGCACTTCATAAGCCCCCTCAATCACTTTCCCGGCCACATCGCCACGATGCGGTACACGAATTTCACCGAACGACTGTCCGCAGACGAGCCCGTTGGTGCAGATGGCTCTGAACAGCCCCGGCAGCATCTGGTATGAGCTGCTGCCATCGTGCGAGTTAAGCAAAATGATTTCGGGAACCTGCTGGCCGGTTATCTGACCGGTACGACGCAGGCGCAGCAGATGTTTGGTGTGCTCCCGGCGGTCAGGGTCGCGTACGCGTGACTGGCAGGCGAAGAAGGGTTCAAAGCCTTCGCGTTGAAGATTTTCGAGCAGAGTAATGGTGGGTATGTAAGCGTATTTTTCGCTCCTGGAACCGTGGCGATCTGCACTGAATACGCTGGGAACGACCTGCATCAGTTCTTCGCGGGTTAACGGACGATCGCGACGGATCTGGTTTGTCCGCCCGAAGCGGCTGGCTAAGCGCATGTTAAATTCCTTATTGTTGATTTAACGGCATAAACAAAAAAGCCATGTGCCCTAAGGGAACATGGCCTGCTGGTCTGGCTGGTATTTGGCTGAGGACGTGGTGAGTCAGTCCCTGGGGATACCGTGGCTGAGCAGATAGCGGTTAAGCCATTCCCCAGCACTAGCTTCAAAATTCCACACCCGCCAGATCAACTTCCTCTCGCTGTCGCGAATAACCAGCCGAAAGTGCGTCCCCTGGTCGTCTTCTATAGTGACGTTGTGGTAAAGCGCGACCAAGGTTTCAGCCTGTCGGCGGGTGAATGGCCCTGGTGGTAACAACGTATCATCAGTGGCTTGCATATTCAGTTCCTGATGAATGTCATAAAACAAAATGCCCCGCTCAGTGAGCAGAGCATCAGTGGGGGGCTCTGTGTGTGGCAATAAGTCGCAGTATCTGCGCCATCAGCGCCGTGATTAAGGCACATGCGAGCAGGGCTGCCGTCTGCTTGGCGATATCAATGCTGCCTTCGTCGTAGCCTTCTTCGCGAAAATGGTCTTCCACAAACTGCTGTGCCCGGCTGCTGGCGCACCATGTCAGCACCTGATACAGGGTGTTGAGCACAATTTTCAGTAATGTCATTGAGTTAAATCTCAGGAGGAACCCGTGCGGATGAGGGGCATTCAGGGATGCCCCTGCCGGGTAAAGAAGGGAGAAACGGCGTTACTGCGGTGACGGAGATTCTGGCGGCACGGGGGGCTGACCATGAATAATCCGGTGTTTTGCCAGCGCCGGCGGCATATTGTTGATGCAGTACGTAATGTAGAAGACGTTGAAAATAACGGTATAAAACGCGTTCATCTTCAGGTCAAAGCGGAAGGTGTTCAGCGCATAGTGGTGCAGCGCGGCTCTGGCCTTAAAGGCCCAGACGATGTACATCACGCCACAGGCCAGCGACAGTATGCCGCTTAAGGCCAGCAGCGTGTCACTGCCCGTGTCGTAGCCCGCCAGGTCCGGCGAGGCCATCACACCGAACTGCCGCCCGAGCCCAAAGCACACGGCCAGCCAGATAACGAGGATATCGCTGCTTACCGGGTAACCGGTAGTATCGCTGATAATCTGCTGCTTTCGGTACAGCCAGAGCAGCGGCCAGATGCCGCAGGTGGCGATAGTGAGCAGCACAAAATTCAGGGTTGGGGTCGCCAGTCGCTGGCTGAGGGTGGAAATATCGGTCATATCGTATTTGTCCTTGATGCGTTGTACAGTGAGACGGGAAGTATCATGCTGAACGGGAGGCTATCCGGCGGTGAGCGTCGTGCATTCGGGCATATCAGCCAGAACCTTGTGGACGTTTCCGGCCGAAGGTGTAAAGTGCCCCACTGGTTTGTCGTTGACGTAAACGTCAAATGACGTTGCCTTTCTGATGGCATCAATGAACGACACCCAGGCATTGTCGCCGTTACGCCAGCCGAGGGATGACGGCAACGGGAACGTCTGGTCGTCCGTCACCACGGTGATGGCGGTTTTCTCATCCTGTGAATCGGCACCGCTGCCGTCAGGCAGGGTGAGCATGACGTGGTGCTGCAGGGTATTCTGGTCGTCAGGGTTGCCGGTGCAGTTCAGATTCAGCATCACCTTTTCGGGGCTGGTGATGATGTACTCGGTGACGCCCATACCGAAGCCACTGCTCCACATATTGGGGACTGCCTGTGCCGTCATGGCGAAGGCCAGTAACCACACCGGCAGGATGATGTTAATTAAGCGCATGGTGATTTCCTTCTGAGTCAAAAAGAGTGCTGATGGTTGCAGGGTTACATAAGTTGTTTACCCACAGCGATAAGCCCGGCCAGCCAGCCGATACACTGTGGGCCGATAAGCCAGAACAGACGGGCTTTCAGCAGTCCGGTCATTCCCTCTCGGGTATAAACCGCATCGGGCATCAGCCACAGTCGCAGAGCGGCACCGGCTGTCATACCGACACCCGGCCCCAGGGTCATCCAGAACAGATACCCCATTCCCTGACCAAAACTGCGAATTTCGCCGGTGGCGCTGAAAACGTTAAACAGCACCACGACCAGCGCGATGCCAAAAGCAATACTGAAATACTTAATGACGAGCGCCATTAACGGGTTCCTTTTGTTGTTGAATCATCCGGATCGGTATCGTTGTATACATCCGATATTTATTGCTTACGGCACTGCTGCGCCGCGCTGAGCATGTTGTTCATAAAGCCCGGAGGGACATAGCCGTACTGCAGGTTCATTTTGCGCAGCTCGCCGTGGGGGTATTTCGTCTGCAGGATGTCGTAAACGCAGCCGCAAAGGGCGGTTGTGCCGCCACCGGATTTACAGCCCCGGATAAACTCGCTTTCGGCTTTGGATTTCGCATCACCGCAGCCACTGAGTACCCCTGTCGATAACACCAGGCAGATCGCGGAAAAATAACGTACCGAACGGAGTGAACCGCCAGCAAGGGAAATGTTCATTGTTATATCCTTGAATAAAAAGAGGGTTGAGTTTGATAAAACGGGCTAAAGACCATCCTGTTGGGGGATGCCTTCATCCTGCAATCCGTGGCTGATGTCGTTAACCACCGTGTCCGGGTCAAGCGTGATGGTCGCCAGATGCTTTCCGGTATCGGGAGTCCCCCGGTACACATCGAGCGCGGCAAAGGGTTTGCTGTCATCATCCGAACCGGCAGAGACCTGGTAAGTGGTATCGCCATTACGGACGGTAAACTCCTGCAGGCTGATAACCTGGTTGCTCTGGTACGCGTAGCCCGTCGTCTGAGCCGGAACGGTAATATTCATTTCCTTATGCTCAGCGCCAGTCTTACCGAATGAATACGATACCGACGGGGTGATGATGCAGATTTCGACCTCCTTTTTGTGGTTCAGGGTCTGTGCATAAAAGACGGGCTTTGCGCAGCGCTGATAATGTGCGTCGCGCAGGGCGTCAGGTGTGTCTGCGTGCGCCGCAGGCAATAAGGCCAGCGTCAGTCCGCAGCCCGTCAGCAACATGGCTGTGATGTGTTTCATGAGTTGACTCCGTTTAGTCTGGGGTTGGCTTCGGGAGGGGAGCCCCGGAAGGAATGAATAACGTTGCTGATGAAGCGAAAATGCGGCAGCGCGGAGATAAACTCTTCGCTGGCCGTCAGGGCATCAAGCTCAGGTTTGGTGCGAAAGGACGTTTCCAGAACCGTGACGGCATTGATTTCTTCCATCCTGAACACCTGAAGTGTTCTGGCGCGAGTAGTGACCAGAAACCAGTTTTTGCTCTGGAAGATCAGACGGTGTGGCGCCACGGTTTCATGGCTGCGCCCGTTAACCTGCAGCGTGACGGCGCGATGATCGCGAATGGCTTCTGCCAGCAGTAAAAATGACGCTGACTGTGTGACTGCCGACGGTAAGCCTCCGTGCCCGATAAGACAGGGGGATATCCCCGGTGTGCTGGTGAGCAAGTGGATGAGCTTTCTGTTCTGGGTGGGTATAATCCCTGAAATCCCCGTATTGTGGATGAAGGTGAATGTATCCGGAGAATGCGGACGGAGAGGTCGCCGGGCAAGGCGGTAAGTCCCGCCGGCATACTCAATACCCAGGTGGATCAGGCGCTGCTGGAAATCCCGTTGCAGCGTGCGTTCTGAGACACCAAATTCATCAGCCAGCGTTTTCAGTTCCATGGCATGGCCTGCCAGTAGCCGACTGATGATGATCGACAGCCTGACGGCCAGCCGATCATAGCGATCGTGTTGTTCTTTCATTCTGAAATCAGCCTCAGACTCTCTGTATGCTCCTGTACGCTGCGGAAAATTATGCCGCACCGGTGCGCCACGTTATGTCGTCGCGTTATGGTGGATGACGTAAAAATTATGACAACAACCGTCTTTGGTTAAGTGACTGTAAGTGAAGGGATATAATGGTATTCAGGGAAGGGGAATGATGTTTTTACGACACATCCTGTCATTGACGCGAGGGGCTGAAGGGATAAAAACCGTATCACAGAGACGCCGTGGCATTCACGCTATCGTCGCCGGTGTCTTCTGCGATACGGTTGTACCCCATACCGTTTACTGGAACTGCTGAGTGTTACGGCATATTGAAGGTCTGCTCACACTGTGTGCAGCAGTATTCATCAAATACCGTCCCGTCCAGCTTCTCACCGGCTACCGCTCCCGCCACCGCGCCAGCACAGGCGCCTGACAGAAAACCAATTAGTCCTCCGGCCAGTGTGCCGACCACAGGAACGACGGAGCCAATCATTGCGCCGGCCGTAGCACCCTCGAGACCGGCAAGTCCCCCGGCGGTTGCGCCAATCACGCCGCCCGTTTTTTTACCCACATGACGCAGCTGTATGTTTTGCGAACCGCAATTCGGACAATCCATTTCGTTCTCCCTTGTAACTGGCAATAAAAGCCGCCTTCATGAGCTGGCGGACCGTGTATCAGGGAGACCCGGGTACCGGAACAGAAAGCATAGCTATGACTTAGCGCGAGAAGCATACGCACGGGTATTTTGTGGGACCGTTGACCCGGGAGAAGGAATAACGACGGTAACAGGGTATCGGGACCCCGTTTGTTCTTACTGGACACATTAACCTCCGTGAGTGAAATAACAAAACGGCAGCATTTCTGCTGCCGTTCTCACACTGGTAATATAGGTCTGAAATTATTTTGAATGTCATTTCTGGTCTGTATTACTGCCTCCGCTCACCTTGTTTTTAGCGCAAAGCCCTCACTCACCACCACAGGTTTTTCGGTAATGGTCATTAATCAGCATTTCCAGCATATCACTGATGCGAACTCCGCTACGTTCTGCCATAAAGTCCAGTCGAGTTTTTGTTTCGTTCTTCAGGTACGTATTGAGTGCTTTTTTATCGGTACGGGACTGGCGTAATTTTTGCTGGTTCCAGGCTTTATTCAGGTTCAGCAGGAATAAACGCTTTGTATCCGGTGCGTCATCCCATAAATCAAGTGCGGCACGTAGCGCTAAATTGCGTTCAGCATGGCTTAGAGGGGTAAACCAGGTGCTCAGTCCCGGTGAGGAAAGCGTAAATGAAAGTCCGCCGGTGGGGGCGTTTCTTTCTTCCTGTAGCGATTTAAGACTGTTCCATGCCCACAGTACCGCCTCTTCATCATCAGGTAACCATTTCAGTGGAGCAGGTTTGCTGTAAATATTTTTCCACTGGTCTTTGAGTCTGTCCATAACCTGATTCTTAAGATGATTAACCGGCGGAGCGGGAATAATTATCCAGTCAAAGAAGTTGAAGATAAGGCTCATTCTTTCCTTATGACTTGCCGGGGATTTATTTAGCTGAAGGAACTGATACCAGTTCTGACCGAAAGGGGCATCTCTTGATCGGGAAATGCCAAGCTGATAGTCACTGGCTTCACAGAGATAGCCCCACAACCAGAATGCGGCACGTTCATCACGTTCAAGCCAGTCAAAATGTTCAGCCGGTAAGATATTTTCATCACAGGCGGCATTCATTTCAGCCATGAGTCTGTTCTGCTGTTCTTTATCTGAGTAGTACTGATTGATGAGCTGATTAACGGCATGATGGCAGTTTCCTGCATCCTGACGATTAACACCGTCTGGTCTGATGTTTTTATTTATCCCTAACCAGTCAAGGTAAAAATGACAAATCCGGATGTCACGGCTTTTAACGGGTGTTTGCCTGCCATCATTGTAATGTATTGCCATTATCAAGCGCTCCATAAACTAAACTACACAGTAGTGGTTGGTGTAGTGATTATCGTAGCTATACAGTAACATGATGATGGTTTTATCGTCACTCAAAAACACATCTGGTAGTCATCGTGAAGTGATATGCTGGTTTGATGCGGGTTGGCTAATGGTTTTACTACGTTGCTATCATCGTTGTTTTTAATGTTTTATCTCTTTCTTGTCTCTGTTTTT
>NZ_QFXN01000327.1:0-10913 GCF_003144775.1 Enterobacter sp. CGMCC 5087
TCCCCGCCCACGCCAGCAACAAGGGCACTTCAGCAGATGCCAGCACGTCCGATATCGCCTTCATCCCTCTGGCCAGCGCCTCTCTCCCGGAAAGTCATACTTACATCGCTACTGCCTCAGTACTTGTTGTCCTGACCTTGTTAATCCCAAATTACCGTAAACAAGGAAGCGGATGTGTGGGGTCAGTCCAGTGCATGTCGGTTCCGTGCTGTCAATGCAAGTTCGCCGTAAGGTTACCCAGACGGGACTCTTACCCCAGATTAAAGTAGTTATTAAGGCTATCTTAATCTGGAGCGTCCATCACATCATTACTGTTTTGCGGTGCTGGCTTCAGGGATCGTAATTGATGCCCTTAATGCCGGCTCATATCCTCCCAGTGTCGCTCGTAGGGTGTAAACCCCAGGAGGACGTTTCAATGAAAATTGCCCCACGTATTTCCCCCCCTTAACCTCCTTTCCGGAGGAAAATTCACAAAGGAACTCACGGAAGCATAAAGCAAATTGTACTGATTTTAGCCCGCTCACAGGGTGAGAATCCGAATCAGAGGCATTAAATACCGCATCAATTATACCGGGGCTATCTTGGATAATCTGGATGCTGCTTTTGCGTTCATCAAGGGCTTTGCCGCCAATTGAGACTCTGGTAGTAAAAGTCTCGATTTGAGCATCGACATCTGCGCGAATCAAGCAGGAGAAAGGGGTGTCAGCCTTACCTGTCAGCGTTGCAGTATAAATGCCGGGACTTGATTCATTGACCGGACCTACAGAACAACTATTACCTGCATAGTTATCACTGAAGGCAGTGAACTTAACTCGGTTACCAAGCCCTTTGACTCTTTCATTATTTTTGCTTAAAGCCTTGAAATTAATCTTCGTCCCGCTATCTGATGAAATATCCATCTTTTCAGAATCCAATTTACTCAAATACTCATCAGGTGTCTCTATATCGCTAACCTCAAAATTTGCGGGAATACTCAGTTTCTTCCCATTTAACACGGGATACGCTGTATAAGTGCCGGCTTTATCTGCTTTGATATAGACGAGCATATCATCTGAATAAATGCCTGTTATTTTATGATTAGCACTTGCATCCTGCTCATTGCTATCCAGAACCAGATAGGTCATCTTATCCTTAGGCTTGAGATTGACTTTATTCCCGTTCACATCTTTTAGCTCCAGTCGAAGAGTTGTTTCTTGTTTTACAGGTAAAGGGGCATCATGAGTATTTAAAAATTGGCTTTGTCCTTCATTCACATCAGAATCCGGAGCGCTGACCGTAATGTTCACGGGATTAATCTTGAACGCTGTGTCGCTTGCAATACTTAATTTAATAGAGTATTGCGCAGCTGTTTTTGCTGTCACCGTAGAGGTATACACACCGTATTCATTTTCCTGCATTTCACTAAGAGCGATATTAGATGAGTCAGTAACTTCCTGACCTTGATAATAAGCTTTTGTATCCACTATCAGCCCCGGGACAAGGTTGCCGGCCGGGTCTTTTGCTTCAAATCGCAGTGTAATGGCGTCTTTCCCATCGTTAGTAATAGTAGGCTTGTCTGCCCTGAAAGTGCTTTGAGTTTCATCAGGATCGTCATAAAAAGTCACGGTGTAATCATCACCGACTAGTGTAACTGGCTGATCTTTATATTTAGCATGAAGTTCATACACCCCCGGTTTGGTTCCGGATATTGAGGCCAGGTAGTCCCCCATGGGGACGTCGGAAGTAAAATAAGGCGTACCGATTGTAACTTCACTCTTGTCCGGGATTTGCCCCGACTGTTTATTTTTCACATAAAATGTAAGCCCGGGAACTAAGTTCTCCTGTGTCTTTCCATCTTTGTCCTTGGCCGTAAAGATGATATGTCTGTCTTCGACACCGCCAACCCTATAGCGCTCGTTCTTCATAAACGAATTCTTCGTCGAATCCAGTGGGTTCTCCCCCTGAACGGTTACCGTTGTTGATAATCCGGCAGCCTCAATGCTACTGACTTCAGGAACGATTGTGTATGTATCGGCTACCCTGCTGGCAAACGTAGCGGTATAAACACCATTACCGTTATCGGTTACCGCGCTCAGAGTGATGTCCGCTTGTTCAGGAATCTTGCCATGACTGTTCTTCACGACAAATCTGACATCTCCTTTCTGAACGGGCTTATCAGAAATGTTTTTTGCTGTCAATTTCAGGGTACTGCTCGTTTTCCCATCATTCATTATGACTGCCGGAGTGGGGATAAACGAACTGTTCTTTTCATCGAGAAAATCTCCACTGACATTCACGGTCATGCTTTCACCGACATTCTTCCCATAAAACTGTGGGGTTACTGTGTAATGACCCGCAGCATTACCCGTTAATGTGGCCGTGTAAGTTCCCCCCGTTGCCCGCGTATCCGTTTCGGTAATTATCCCCACATTTATCTTGTCAGGGGATGGCGTCAGGTTATTGCTGTCCGTAACGGCAAATTTCAGTTTTTTTGCAATTCCTCTGACAGGATTACCCGTTGCATCTTTAGCCACATATTTGAGAAGGATCCCTGACGGGTTGCCTGCCTGGATCGTCTCAGGCGCATGCCCTTCAGGCCCACCAAAAGAAGAGGTATCCGGAGCAGGAACATCTCGCGTAATATCCACGGTTGCTGGCGGCAGTGGGCTGTTTTCCACAACAGGTGTGAGGGTCAAAAGCTCCTGCGCTTTCCCTGCTGTCACAGTTACTTCATAAATGCCCAATGACGTCCTTCGTATTCCCGACACACTGGACGACTTCTCTTGCCCACTTGGTGTAGAGACTTTGTCAATCTGGATATTATCAACAGATTCATCGATGGGTTGTTGCTGCGCATCCCTGAGTTTCAGGGTCAATACTTCTGAGCTGGTGCCATCAGCATTCAGAAAACTGCTTAGAGGACTGAAACCACTGTAAGCCGTGCTGAAAGACCTGGCATTGACGGTGACAGTGGTAATAGCCGGTTTGGAGTGATGACCTTGCCGGTCATATGCCACAAGTGAAACCTCATATGTATTAGCCTGCATACCTCCCGCTTTAGTGTCTGGCAGAATAACGCTGTAGCGGTCAAGGGCATCTGAGACGATAGCCCCGCCGGCAGCAACCAGGGCAGTCGCGGACCAGGTTATGTGATCTAACCCATGTGATGCCTTGACCTGAACATCAAGAGATTTTGTTTCCCCTGGATAACCGCTTAATTTTGCAGCCGTTTGAAGTTTGATGGATTCTTTTTTACGGTACTCAAGGACAATATCATTATTACGATCAACCAGATCGTAACGATTGCCGGAGAGGGTTCTCAGGGCATTGATCTCATCAGGATCCAGTTGATGAGACAAGGGGACTCCCGGTTGCCAGTTCAGACTGAGGCCAATGCGAGTATCGTTTTCCCCTCCTTTCCCTTGCCGTTCATCCACATTCAGAGTCAGTAACGGGAAGGGGGTATAATTTACGCCCAGGGTGACGGAATTTGGATCCCGCTGGCGATGGTCCTTCCCAAACAGGGCGACACTGTTGCCGTAATATTGTTCATATTGTATTGTTCCCCCAAGCTGTGGCCAGGCTGGCAGATAACCTTCCGTACGCAGATCCCAGCCATTTGCCGGTCGTTCCTGATAATCTTCCAAATCTTTCGAATCCTTCCACCCTGACAACCGCATGTAGGTGTTTGCGCTCAGCTTCAGGTAATCACGCCAGTACTCCACACCCAGCCCTGCACGGGTATGCTCATGCGAAAAGTCGTAGTCCATGAAGGTGTTGGCTCCCCACATCCAGCCGTCATTAAACCAGCGCGTACCCAACCCCAGGTTACCCTGTGTGCGGTCGTCTGTCCGGTGCAGACTCCCCTGTGAGAACATCACTCTGTCTTCGCGTTCATACCAGGGAACCAGCAGGTCAAACTGGGAGTTTTTCAGGGAGAACTTCTCATCGGAATTTAGCTGCACGCGTGCCGTGCCGAAGTGGCTCAGCCACTGCTGCAGTGCATCACCTGCGGCTCCGGTGGCCATCCCTCTGCCCATGGAGGCTGCGGCCTCCCCCTGATGATTATTTTTCAGGAGCCCCCCCACCTCAGAGGCGAAGCCGGCCACCGTTTGCGCCGTTGGATCCGATGTCCCACCTGCGTCTGCCTGCACGTCATTCCCCTTTTTTCCCCTTAACGACGTCTCTGGCACATCCAGTTCATCACCCACTTGCAGATGGTCAAACCCGTGCGCAAAGGTACGTAGCTGATTCAGCTTACGAAGTGCTGGCAGGCTGATATGAAACTTCTCCGCGACACTCTGTACTGTTTCCCCTTTCTGAAGGGTGTAGACAGAGGTGTCCTGGCCAAAAGGATCTCCGTTGAGCACCGTGGCGGATGCAATAACCGGGCTGACGGAGACGGCCAGCGGAAAAGCCACCTGAACCAGTATATTTACCAACACGACCGATTTCATCAGCCGCGTTTGCAGCGCCTGCTTATACCTGTTTGCATAGCATTTATTCCTGTAATACATTTTTAACACCTTAAATAATACACAATGTAATAAAAAAGCGTATGTTATCCACACGTGAAACCGCTGCAGGATAAATAATGTGATGTGAAAATAGCGCCACTGAATATATCAGACACTGCTGACCGTCTTTTGAAAATGAGAAAGCCTGGGTCGCCAGAATGCATCACCTCTGATGAGGTATTTTTGATGGAATAAACACCCTGAAAAACACCCATCAAATATATCAGCAGAGGAGTGTGCGTTATTGATATGAACGTACATTCATATTTATTTGCGCCTTTAATTTTTTATTTTACGCAATACCCACCATGCCATTTTAAGTATATCAATGGAGACACTGACGCATATATCTTGTGTCGATACTTTGTATTTAAAGCCTTCGGAATACATTAAACATACCCGCGTCAGCCCCCCTTAAATGCACGTCCCCGGTCTGATGACTTTACTGATACATTATTGGCCGCAGGCAGTTACAGTCCCGTCGCCCTGGGGCCGCAACGACACGCAAGCACATGGTTTATATCAAAATACCTTGAGTCTGGTCCTGTCGTCGGTCTGTCGCTGGCACAATGCAACGAACGGGCACACTGCGAGTTGCCACCTGGGCCTCGAACCCCGCACCTGCGACATCAGTGTCATTGGCTCTGTCCCGCTAAGCGAGGGGCGGTCTGTATCTCCGTAACTCGGGGTAAATACTACGCACGAGTGATTCCCCTAACAAGCAATGAGCATTACCAGGATGTTTCATGTGAATTCAATGTGTTACATACATCAATCTTTTATGATCAGGAAAAGATGAAGGGAAAGGGAGTGAGGAAGCGCTGTTAGCGTCAATGATATAAGACTGAAAAAAAATGGGGTTGCGGACGATTTTTTGGACTCTCAGGAGATAAATAATGTTTACCGAAGCAGAACGTGCATATTCCGACCCAAACCGACCATTGATTCCGATGTAATCCGATAGCACTTTCCGATTTAATTCGACCGCTGTTTCCGATTTGTTCCGGCCAAATCTGACCGTCCATCGGAATCGGTGAGCCTGTTGTCGGAATTCCGCGCTTTTCACTTTTAAAACAATGGACAACACTTTCTCCTGATAACACATCTTCCAGAGGAGTGTCACCATGGCAAGACTGAGAACGCGGATGAGTAAAATTAAAGAAGTGTTGCGCCTGAAATTTGACTGCCACCTGGCCAACAGAAGTATCTCGGCCTGCCTGAATATAGGCTGCAGCACTATCTCTGACGTAGTGACCCGCTTCAGAGGCAGTCAGCTGGCATGGCCTCTTCCGGAAGACCTGACGGAATCTCAGCTCGAAGCGCTGTTCTATACCGGACGCTGCGTATTCTGGTGAAGATGAACGGTGATTCCGGAGGAACGTGCACGCGTTATTTCCTAACGCGCCCTGACTTCTTTTTATTACACCGACCGTTCACTTTTAGTCAACCTGTGCCAGTCGTTTTCTCATCGATTCGCCTTTCATGTCCAGCCGCTGGGCATTGTGCATCAGCCTGTCCAGGATCGCATCAGCAAGCGTGTTATCTCCCACGCAGCCGTACCACCCCTCCGTGGGCAGCTGGCTTATCATCACCGTCGCGTTTTTACCGTACCGATCGTCCATCAGCTCCAGCAGATCGTTACGATGAGCAGCCTGAAGCGGCTCAAGCCCCCAGTCGTCCAGGATTAGCAACTGGGTTTTCGACAGCTGAGTCAGCTGTTTTCTGTAGCTACCGTCTGCCCGACCATGCGTCAGCTCACCCAGTAACCGGCTCAGGCGCCAGTACTACACGCTGTAACCCTGCTGGCAGGCGTTGTTACCCAGCGCGCAGCCAACGTAGGTTTTACCGCAGCCGCAGGGGCCGGTTATCAGCAGATTCTGGCCCCGGAGCACCCATTCGCTCTGGCTCAGCTGTGCGATACGTGAACGCTCCAGGTTTCTGGCAGGCTGGTAGTCGATATCGTGCACCGAGGCCTCAAGCCTCAGTCGCGCTTTCTGCAGCAGCCGTTTTTGCTTACGCTGGTCCCGCTCCAGCGATTCGCGGGAGACCAGCAGTGCCAGCCGTTCTTTGAACGAGAGGTCTTCGTAAGTCCCCGGTTGTTCCATCTGCGCCGACAGCGCGGTGGCCATACCGGTCAGTTTCAGCTCAGACAGTTGTTTCATCAGCGTATGTGGCATTATCAGGCTCCTTGTTTCAGTGGAAGTGGCGTAGGCCACGGATGTTTTCATGCTCCTGGGGGAGCTCTGGTGACGGATGCGGGTCGCTGTCCCGCGGAACGAGATCGCGGTTGGTTTTCAGGATCGACTTTATCTGCTTCAGGCGGCTCAGCCCTTCGCTGTTGGCCAGCTGGCAACTGCCGTTGACCCGCTCTGCAGGATACTCACGTGCCAGGCTCAGCAGCCCCAGGCACAGGCGATAGGCCTGCTCCGGATGCGCCTTTTCTGCCAGGCGATCGCTGATCCACTGTAGCGTGTCGGGACCCACGCCGGCGGCCCAGTTTTTCAGGCGTCCCGGCGTCCACTGCTGATGGTGCCGGTGGCGTTCCGGCATGTGCTCCGCCGTCGTACTGTTCCCCGGATGGAGGCGTCGTGGGTGTGTGGCTATCATCTGGTCTCCCACCCAGACCTCAAGCAGGTTATCGAAGGCATGCAGTTCCACTTTATGGCCAACGTACTGATGAGGAACCGAGTAGTGGTGCTGCTCATACTCGACGTGGTAATCGATATTCACCTTCGCTTTTTTAATATGCCGGTAGCGCCATGGATGCACCGGTAACTGGCGAAGCGCGGGTCGGTCCAGCCTTTCGAAGGCCTGCCTGCGGTTGCCGGGCAGCTTTTTGAAGGGGCGCTCGTTGAGGTCTGCGACCAGCGTACGGATACAGTGGTTCAGCTCCGACAGCGAGAAGAAGACCTGGTGGCGCAGCCGGGCCAGGATCCATCTCTCCACCACCTGTACCCCGATTTCGGCTTTGGGTTTGTCTTTAGGCTTTCGCGGACGGGCGGGGATCACTGCAACCAGGTAGTGCTCCGCCAGTTGCTGATAAGCGGGATTCAGTTCGGGGTCGTAACGGCAGGCCTTGCTGACCGCACTTTTCAGGTTGTTCGGCACCAGGATTTCAGGTACGCCGCCGAAGAACTCCAGCATCCAGACGTGGCTGAGTAGCCAGTCCTGTAGCGACTGCGTCCAGGTGGCCTCAGCGAAGGTGTAGTTTGAGGCACCCAGTACGGCCACGAAGATCTGTGCCAGGCGGCATTCACCGGTATCAGGCGAGACAACCGGCACGGTGGGACCACAGTAGTCGATAAAGCATTTTTCACCGGCAATGTGTTGCTGGCGCATGGAGCGTTTTTGTAACTGACAACAGGCGTGGTAGCGGTAGCAGAACTGTGAGTAGCTATAGGCACGGACCGGCACCCGCTGGCAGTACTCCTCCCACAGCAGGTGCCGGGTGACGCCTTTTTTACACAGTTCCATGTGGATATCAGCCCAGTCGGGGTCCTCGAGCCCGCCGGGTCGGCTGTCAGACTCCGGGTAGAGCAGGCTGGCGAGCCTGCTCTCTGACATCCCCTCTGGCAGTGGCCAGGAGACCCCGACGGCATCAAGACGTTTGAGCATTTTCTGGATAGCACCGGTACTGACGTCGGCACACTGACTGATCTGGCGAAAGGAGAGCCCGGCCTCAAAACGTAGTCTTAAAATATCTCTGATTTTACGCATATTGATTCTCTTGTTCGGCATATCTCTCTCCATGGAGTTAAAGAAAAAGAGATAGCAGGAAAAATCAATGCGTTAAGAAAGATTCTGGAAACGTGAACAGCGATTCTGGTCAGATGAACACCGATTCTGGGTATGAGGCCAAATCATGGTACTTTCCGCCGGAATACGCGTTCACGCAAAACCAGAATCAGCGTTCACGTTCCGCCAGAATGACTGTTCACGCCAGGCCAGAATACGCAAGAGTGGGCTTTTTTCATTTCGCAGGCGTTCCATACAGTACCTGTCATCATATGCCTGCATAAACAGCAACATTCGCAACCTGACGAAATGCAATAGCTTTCTTGTAATACTGGCGGATTCCTGGCTTTATCATCAGCATATTGGATGTCCCTTGCCTTCCTTCGGTATTCATCATTTATTACTTTCTGAATCATTACCATACCCCATGAAACCTTTAGTTAATGGCTGATGCTTGTCTGGTTGTATTTCCGTCGTTACGATTTTCACACGTTCTGGGTCGTTCCCGTGGCATTAATATATAAAATCAACTGAAGGGGATATTTAATTCCCCCTTAGTAGCAGAAAATACTGTTTTTAACATTATGCCGACTTAGCTCAGCAGGCAGAGCAACTGACTTGTAATCAGTAGGTCACCAGTTCGATTCCGGTAGTCGGCACCATAATTCTGCATGAGGAAAGCGCACTGGCAATGGTGGCTTTGAGTGGCTAACTCTGGCGGGAGTGCAGCCAGTGTACTTCCCTGTTGTGATGAATCCCCCTATGCGGAGGGGCGCAAACAGTCAGAGGTATTCCGCTTTGTAGCGAAATCTGTTATATGCACGCGAGTCACGATGGCTGACCAACGACTCACCGGGAGGCACCCGGCATCACAACAACTTAACGGCCCTTTAGCTCAGTTGGTCAGAGCAGTCGGCTCATAACTGACTGGTCGCTGGTTCAAGTCCAGCAAGGGTCACCATCTGCCACTAGCTCATCTGGATAGAGCATCAGCCTTCTAAGCTGAGGGTACGAGGTTCGAGTCCTCGGTGGTGGACCATGCGTTGTTAGCTCAGTTGGATAGAGTATTGTTTTCCGAAGGCAAGGGTCACTGGTTCGACTCCAGTACAGCGCGCCATGCAAGTGTAGGCCTGGACGTAGGTCTACCGATGCGATAGTCCGGACGTGCAGGACTCTAAATACGATAACGTTGATGGCGGGGAAACAGACCCGCACTTTCGCGGTCATCGTATAATGGCTAATACCTCAACCTTCCAGGCTGATGATACGGGTTCGATTCCCTCTGCCCGCACCAGTTTTGACCTTCAGTCTGCGATGATGGGGTTGCCCTGAGTGACAGGCGACACTCCCACCAGACATGGGTGTGACTGGAATCAGGCTGGCACCCAGACGAATGGGAATGATAAACATCAAGAGTAAAGTTTTCTTCATGAGACAAGAGGACTTTACTGTTGCGGTGAATCCCACTATGCGTAGGGGCGTAATCGGTCAGTTGTCCGTCTATTAATGCGTTTCAGATGGTACGTAACAAGCCAATGACACGCGAGCCACGGAGACCGACCAAAGGCTCATGGAGAGGCACTCCACACCGCAACAGCTAACAAACTTTACTGGCGAGTAAATAATGCGCGGAAAATAATGTCTTTTGTTTAGCGGAATGCTGACACGCTTACCGTACAGTCTGGACCAGAAGCATTGCATACCGGAAGAAACGGTCTCCATCCCGTGATTATTTACAGAAAACAGATTCGATCAGAATCATCCCTCCTGGGTGTGCAGCATTCACGGATGGTTAAAACCTTACACCCCGGAGAAAGTCTTAGTCCCGTTCTCACAAAGAACAAGAAAACCACCTATAGCTCTCAGAAAACCTGATTAATTCCATAAAGTAATATGTTCACAACCCCACGTAAAAACGTGTTTTTTTTCTATCGGTCGGGTATTCCCTGAATGGTCAACAGCCTGCTGCAGAAAAGCCTGCACAACTGTGCCAACCGTTTAATTATCAATGACAGTACTGAGTAAATCATCATTCATGGAGGATTCTCCCTCTTCTTTAGTGACGATATTGCCCGTTTGTTTACCCTGCTCTGGCAACCTGAAAGACATCATTCATGTATACGATCAGAAATAACGGGGAGAAGAATCAGTGAATGCCATATTAACCGTGACTGAATTCGACAGAATTCGCAGAAACCTGGAGCAGGTCTCAGACACGTGGGCAGACCTATGGACACTGCTAAGTCTGACTCGGCTCAGGGTAACGCAGCTCCTGCGCTGCCGGTACCAGGATATTAACGAGGGGATTATCAGCCTGCCCGGACACGGCGGGGTTAATGAACAACAGCTCACCCTCAGCTATACCGCACTAGCGATTATCAGCCATCGCCGAAAACGCCACCCGTTCGATATTTTTCTGTTCCAGAGTCATTCCCGGCGAGTAAGCCCCCCCCAGGGGCCCGTCACCCTGATTGCGTTCAACACCGCGTTAAAAAGAGCCTCCCGGGGCGCGACGCATAAAACCGTCAGCAGCAGAAGTGCCTTGTGGGTAACAACAGTGACACGACGCGCCACGGGATAAACCACATCGGCAGGTTTATCCGGCACGGGTGTTACAGCGGTAATTCATCTGCCAGCTGGCTTCTTCGATGCTGTAGATACCGGTCAGGCACCGGGGGCAGC
>NZ_QFXN01000328.1:0-422 GCF_003144775.1 Enterobacter sp. CGMCC 5087
CTACAAAAACGTCTTTTTTTCGGTAATATCATCTCTTCAGTCCGTCAGTGCCCCGTGCCCTGACGGACTTTTTTTATCCTGCGAGCCACAGGCCGCTTACATTCCGGTTATGCCCGGAGCGTTATTTCACCGTCCTTCGTCGCCAGTACGGCATGAACCGTTCCCTCAGCATCCTGTACTGATGTCCGGAGACTGATACACATATAAGAAGGTAACATGTCAGATTTACTCAGGATCGTCGGCCTGGGGCTTATTGCCCTCCTGCCCCTCGTCAACCCCTTAACCACCGTCGCACTCTTCCTGGGACTGTCCGGGGGAATGTCGCCGGCACAAAGACGCTCGCAAATACTCCGGGCCTCGGTGTACGTATTTATTATCATGAGCGTGACCTGGTACGCGGGGCAGCTTGTCATGGATACCTT
>NZ_QFXN01000329.1:0-2153 GCF_003144775.1 Enterobacter sp. CGMCC 5087
TGCCCAGCTCCGCCGGACCGGGCACCATCGCCATGATAGTCAGTGCGGCCGCCACAGCCAGAAACAGCCCCGGTATCCCTGAATGGGTAATAATGGTGGCACCTCCGCTTGTCTTCCTCTGTGTTTCTGCCATCCTCTGGCTGTGTCTGCGCAGCTCCACCGCCATCATGCGGCTTGCCGGGCAGGGTGGTATGGATGCATTTTCACGCCTGATGGGCTTTCTGCTCGTCTGCATGGGGGTTCAGTTTATTATCAACGGCGTTCTGGAGCTCGCAGCAAAGGTGCAAACCTGAGCTGTCCTTCTGGCATGCTATATCACAGGCAACATCCCGATCCCTGGCCGATGGCAGGGATATTGCCTGAAACGACCTCTCATCAAATCTCATACGAGATCTGCTGACAAAAAAGCAGGATTCACCGTAACATTGCGGCAAACTCATATTATTTAGCGTGCGCCAGCAGTGGCGTGCGGACATGCACGTCGTGGATTTTTCGCCGCGCATGGGCCATACAGGAACGCAAACCATGCACTCAAAGGCCAAATTTTGTCAGGAGGCGGTGAAGGCCATAACCACAGGGACCAGCCTCATAAACAATGCTGACGTGTGATGATTTTGACTGCAATTTCTTGCAAAGGCGTTCAATATCAGTAGGTGTAGTGCCCATTTTTCCGGGCAACTCAACAGGGGCTGAGTTAATGGCACAGGCCACAGTGTTAGATTCTTTATGGACATCTAACCCGACGTACAATGTGCTGCTGTTGTTCATGCTGACCTTCGTGGTGGAAGTATCAGAGTGTAGCGCCCGCTCACCGGTGTGGCACCGGCCACGGTGCTAACCCGCGTGAATATCCCACGCTGGCCAGCGCCTCTCTCCCGGAAAGTCATACTGTCTTACGCTGGCACTGCTATCAGTACTGTTGACCCGTTTTGGCAAGCCTGATGCGATTTATGCGTCTGCACCAAAGTAAAATAAAACCGGCAGTTCACTGTGTCCGCTGAGTACCATACTCCCCACTGCTATCCATGCAGAACGCCCGGTGATCCTCAGCAGGTCCCGTCGTGGCCCGGGCACGATTTTGACAGCCTGTATATTGTCAAACTTAACGATCAGGGCCGGTTTGAGTCATTCAGCAAAGAAAGCGAGCTGTTGAACGAGGTAAGCGATCGCTGTCAGAAGTGAAAAAGACTAAGGGATCTGCCAGATCCCTCACTCATTGGGCAAACAGCCACTGTGTCGTTTTGCTGTCGATCTTACCGGAAGGTTTTCCGTCAGCACCAAAATAGCGGTCCTTGCGGCAGACTTTCTCCTTCGTATCGCAGTAAACACCATTGACAAACGTAAACGCCGTACGGTCAAATTCGCCCTGCGACGCCAGTTGCTTCCCTTTTTTCGCATCCAGGTATTTCGTCGTCAGCGCATCTGAAATGCCTGTCGCATCGGCGCAAAAATAGCTGTCGCAGACGACACCTTTTGCCGGCGAACGCAGTGGGTTGTGTTCGGTCGCCTCCGCCAGAACAGAGAATCCGCTCCCGATAATCAGCAACAGCGCGATAAATGCAGTTTTTTTACTCATCTGTTTTCCTCTCCCGGAAGTCAGCGTACCATTTTCAAAGCGAGATGCCCGCGGTTCCCTGCAGTGAATATCCAGGTGACAGGCAGATGTCCGCGCGTTGTTGCGTTCCTCTGAGGATATTTTATCACCCGTGCCCCCCTCCGGAGGCGCGCACCACTATTCAGTTATCAATATTCATGCCACACAACACTCGCAACGGAAGGTGTCATGACTTTGCCACGGCTCACTCACGTTTCAGTCGCGGCGAGTTGCACAGCCATAACGTCATGACCATCACCAGTATCGCTCCGGCATACACCAGCACATCACGCGAAGACGGATGCTCAACAATAATCAGCCTGACGATGGCCGTAATGCCAATATAAATGATGTAACGCAGAGGGAAATGGTACCCTGCCTGAAAGTACTTCACGATGAGCGCGATAAATTCGAAGTACAGAAAATACACCATCAGCCCGGCCACCAGGCTGTATTTGCTGTTATCCGCGTCAGGCTGAAACAGCACCTCCGCCAGATGCAACGTTTCCTTTGCGAGGAACACAACCAGTATCAGTCCCAGCAACAACAGCGCGGCATT
>NZ_QFXN01000330.1:0-1897 GCF_003144775.1 Enterobacter sp. CGMCC 5087
CACCCTTCATCGCAGGCCGAAAAGCCAGAATGGACCGCCACCGGGGCCTCGAACCCCGCACCTGCAACATCAGTGTCACCGGCTCTTTCCTGCTGAGCTAGTGGCGGTCTGTGTCTCCTTAACACGATGCGAATACTACGCACGGGGGATTACCCCCACAAGGATTAAGCATTAACAGCGTGTTTCAGCTGAATGCCAGATGTTAAAAAAAAGCAGCATTTTACGACGGGCGGTCTGATAAACAGGCGGACAGAAAATAAGCAAAGGCGGGACAATATTCTGGTGGCATCCCCCGGGACACCTTACACACCGTCGCGGCGGTAAACAGGAACCTGCCGGGTTGTCCCCGTCTGCGTGTCGAATACGTCAGTTTCTGAGGTTGCAATCACCATCCCGGCCCTGCGAAGTCGCAGTACATCCGCCGCCATACGCTGGCAGCCGAACCAGAAGAGTGCATCGAGTGGCGTCACCTGTAACCCCGCAGCAAGCGCCAGCCTGATACGCTCACGTGGTGCTTTCACCTCTTTTGCAATCTGCTGAAAGGGCGCTGACGATACACCATCCGGGCTCACACGCCGGATACGGGTCGTCAGGTGATACTGAAACGCATCGTGAACCTTGCTTAAATCGGCTTCCAGGCTCCAGACGCAGCCAAAACGCTTCCCGTTGAATATCGCATCCTTCTGATTAAGCTGTAGCTCATCGCGCAGACCGGCGATCAGTTGTGGTGTACGGAGCAACAGTAAGCGGAAAGGCAGCCCGAAGCTGGTGACGTAATCGACATTCAGCAGAGCAATACGCAGCCGTTCCTCCGCCCCGGCTTTTAGCCCGTGACATTCTTCGAGCACATCAGCCCACTGCCGGGTCAGGCGGGGGGCTCGTCAGCACAGGAAAACAAGTATTTTTCGATTTGATAATCAATCCGCTCCATGCTCATCCTTTTACGTTAGTGTTGCTAACAACACTTCAGGCATCGGCTACTGGCAACAACGATAACAAACACCACGCGGCGTGTTGCTCCTGAATGACATAACGCAACGCCCGCGCATCAAACGCATCGCCAACAACGCGACTGTCGCCAGCCACGATAAAATCCACCGGTGCGGTCTGCTGCCCCCGTTCGTTAAAATGGCGCTGCAGTTCGGACTTCCTGACCAGTAATGCAGGGGTATTCGCATATTCGGTATACAGAGTTTCAGGAGCCCACTCTTCGTCCGCCACCACGGCATTGACCCAGCCCTGTGATTTCAGGTGCTCGATCGCATGCGTCAGGCGAAACAGTGCCGACTGCTCTGAAACCGGCTCCGTGCAGGAGTGCCAGAGGTATTGCAGCCTGTTCAGCAATCCGGCTGCGGGGCCTTTCTGGCGTCCGAGGCGAAGCAGACTGTCGATATCCGCTGCCACGGAACGGGGGAAGCGGCGTTGTTTCTGCGCATCAGCGAGCCAGCGAACTAAAAAGGTGTGAATGGTCAGCAGTGACAGCGCCTGGCCGTCCTGCTGAGCCAGGCGCAGGGCCGTCAGTGCGCACCAGGCAAAATGCGCCAGGTCAGCCAGTGATTCTTCTGGAGGTAATGCAGTGTGATTCGTTTTATTCATGACGGGGATTATATCGGCAGCACGTCGCGCGGAAAAGGGCAGAAGGCCGGGGGGATAACATCAGCGCCGGGCTGTGACATCGTTCCTCATCGGCAGACCGCACACTCAGGTGCAAATAACGCCCGTCCGGGCGAGAGTGACGGGTACCGTCATTGCCTTAACCTGCGCAGTAAGCTGGTTAAAGGGCGTTGTGAAGACTCCCCGGGCAACGCGGTTCAGGATGACTGGCGTTATATTCGTTACGCCATTGCGTTCCGCGCCAGTTACCGTCAGCCATGCGTCCCTGAGCATTTCGCTTATC
>NZ_QFXN01000331.1:0-434 GCF_003144775.1 Enterobacter sp. CGMCC 5087
TATCCAGCGCAGGAGCGTTGGCGGTGAACTCTGACGCGCCTGCTGCCGTTGCCACGAGTATTCGCCCATCCGCTGCCAGACATCAGTGTGAAAGCGCAAAATCAATGAGCGGTAATCCGCCATCGTGTCGTGATGCGGCAACGCCAGCGTAAAGCTGAACGCTACCAGCCGGGGGTAATGGTCAACGGCCTGCTGCAGAAATGCACGTGTATTCGCTGCATCCGAAGCGTTACCGCCTGCAGCGACGGAGTAATGGTTATTCATGAGATTCTTTTCTCTTCTGGCTGAAGCCGGCAGAATGCCGGCGGGCAGGACGGTCTGTCTGATGTGAAAAAAAACGCACCGGGCTTACCCGGGGAGGGTGTTACAGCGGTAATTCATCTGCCAGCTGGCTTCTTCGATGCTGTAGATACCGGTCAGGCACCGGGGGCAGC
>NZ_QFXN01000332.1:0-383 GCF_003144775.1 Enterobacter sp. CGMCC 5087
AAAAACAGAGACAAGAAAGAGATAAAACATTAAAAACAACGATGATAGCAACGTAGTAAAACCATTAGCCAACCCACACCAAACCAGCATATCACTTCACGATGACTACCAGATGTATTTTTCAGTGACGATAAAACCATCATCATGCTACTGTACTGCTACGATAATCACTACATCAACCACTACTGTGTAGTTTAGTTTATGGGGTATTGATAATGGCTGTAAATTATGACGATGGCAGGCGAGGACTCATCACGAGTCGGGACCTGAGAGTTTGCGCGTTTTATGCCGGATGGTTGAATGCCAGCAACAAAATTAATACCAGCAATGTTCCCAGGCAGGATGCAGAAAGCTGCCGACAGGCGTTAAACCAGCTAATTAAT
>NZ_QFXN01000341.1:0-595 GCF_003144775.1 Enterobacter sp. CGMCC 5087
CCGTTCCTCTCTTATTTACCCGGCAGGGGCATCCCAGAATGCCCCCATCCGTCCGGGTCCCCTCTGAGATTTGACTCAATGACATTACTCAAAATACTGCTGTCTGCGCTGGAGCGGGCGCTGACGTGGTATGCCAGCAGCCGGGCACAGCAATTTGTGGAAGACCACTTCCGCGAAAAAGGCTATGACGAGGACAGCATTGATATCGCCAGACAGGCGGCAACCCTGCTCGCAGGTGCCTTAGTCACGGCGCTCATGGAGCAGATACTACAGATTATCACCACGCACTTAACCCACTGACGCCCTGCTCACTGAGCGGGGTATTTTGTTTTATGACGCTTACCAGAAAGCAGGCCAGCATCGTGGTAGCGGCATACCGGAATGTTGTTACAGAAGATGACCAGGGTACGCATTTTCGGCTGGTGATCCGCGACAGCGAGGGGACGTTGATCTGGCGGGCGTGGAATTTTGAAGCCAGTGCCGGGGAGTGGTTTAACCGCTACCTGCTCAGCCAGGGTATACTGCATATTCGCACGGTGATCGATCGCCAGTTCGCACCGTAGTCGATCATGATTTCGCATCGTGTTCGATCGCG
>NZ_QFXN01000333.1:0-678 GCF_003144775.1 Enterobacter sp. CGMCC 5087
TCAGGAGAGAATACATATTCTCATCGCCTTCTTTGACAACATATACATTTCCACACCCCCGGTAAATCATCTCAAGCGCCAGGTCATGGACAGGCTGAAAGATCAATGGAAGGGCATTTACAGCAAACCCGTTCCACTTAAATGGTTACCTGATGAGGAAGAAGCAGTACTCTGGGCATGGAACAGCCTCAAATCGCTTCAGGAAGAAAGAAATGCGCCCGGCATTGGGCTTTCATTAAATATTTCAACACCAGGAATGAGTACCTGGTTTACCCCCCTGAGTCATTCTGAACGCAATTTAGCCCTGCGCGCGGCGATCGACTTATGGGACGATGCACCGGATACAAAGCGTTTATTCCTGCTGAATCTGAATAAAGCCTGGAACCAGCAAAAATTGCGTCAGTCCCGCACCGATAAAAAAGCACTCAATACGTACCTGAAGAACGAAACAAAAACACGACTGGACTTTATGGCAGAACGTAGCGGGGTTCGTATCAGCGATATGCTGGAAACGCTGATTAATGACCATTACCGGAAAACCTGTGGTGGTGAGTAGGGGTTCTGCGCTGAAAATAAAGTGAATGGAGGCAGCAATACAGACCAATAACTGCATTCAAAAAAATTTCAGACCTATATTACCTGTGTGAGAACGGCAGCAGAAATGCTGCCGTTTCGTTA
>NZ_QFXN01000334.1:0-489 GCF_003144775.1 Enterobacter sp. CGMCC 5087
TCACGGAGGTTAATGTGCCTGATAAGAAAAAATGGGGTTCTGATGCCCTGCCGCTCCCCTTGTTCCGTCTCCCCGGTGAACTGCCCTGCAAAATACCTGCGTGCATGTTTCCCCCGTTCCGGCGCTGCCATCGCCACATTCCCTGTTCCGGTATCAGAGCCGTTTTTATACACGGCCCGCCTGTTTATTCAGGCGGCTTTATTGCCAGTAACAAGGGAGAAAGAAATGCAGTGTCCGAATTGCGGTTCGCAAAACATACGACTGCGCCATGTGGGTAAAAAGACGGGTGGGGTCATTGGCGCAACAGCCGGAGGCCTTGCCGGGCTTGAAGGAGCCTCCACCGGTGCGCTGATAGGTTCCGTCATTCCGGTTGTCGGTACGATAGCCGGAGGCCTCATTGGTTTTCTGTCCGGCGCCTGTGCTGGCGCGGTGGCAGGCTCTCTGGCCGGAGAACAACTGGACGGTACCGTCTTTGATGAATACGGCTGC
>NZ_QFXN01000335.1:0-233 GCF_003144775.1 Enterobacter sp. CGMCC 5087
ATACGCACCCTGCGTCGTGACTTACATCAACGGCTGGTCCACCTCGACATTATCGGGGAGAACGGCACGTATCGGCTCAGTGAGAGCGCCACGCGTGATCACTCTCCGGGGGCCGTTTCCTTTGCCCGCAGTACCGGTATCGCACGCATTATCCCGTCGCAGAACCGGCAACTGATGCACCTGCTGATGAATGAAACGGGCACCTCACCCTGCTTTATCTGGCACGACTTACC
>NZ_QFXN01000336.1:0-244 GCF_003144775.1 Enterobacter sp. CGMCC 5087
GTCAGCATGGACACAGGCTGACAGTTTTCATCGTCTGGCCGAAGCCATTTGTCATCATCGGGTGGTCAGTCTGCTGGTCGGCGGTGTCCGTCACGATGAGCAGGAGCCTTACCGCCTGATTTACCGGCATCAGCACTGGTATCTGGTCGTCTGTTGCCGGGGGAGCCTTCGGGTGTTCCGGCTGGAAGACATTATCTCGGCCTCACTCTCAGAGCAAACCTTCCGTCGCCGGAGCGAAATCAGT
>NZ_QFXN01000337.1:0-262 GCF_003144775.1 Enterobacter sp. CGMCC 5087
TCTGAGCGGCTGTGGCGACAAAAATGATCGCGAGTTTATCCAGGGATGCAAATCAGGCGGCGGTACTACCGCCGTCTGCGGATGTATCTGGGATGACCTCAAAACGAAATATACCCACGGGGAGCTGGAGAAAATGAACCAGCAGTACGGTTATGTTCCTCCGCACTTCATGGACAACATGCTGAGCGCTGCTCAGCAGTGCAGAAAATAAGGAAATCTGAACATGGCGCTTGTCATTAAATATTTCGCGATTGCCTTCGCC
>NZ_QFXN01000338.1:0-319 GCF_003144775.1 Enterobacter sp. CGMCC 5087
GGTCAGGGAATGGGATATCTGTTCTGGATGACGCTTGGGCCCGGAGCCGGTATGACGGTCGGTGCTGCTCTTCGACAATGGCTGATGCCGGATGCGGTATACACCCGAGAAGGAATGACCGGATTACTCAAGGCCCGTCTGTTCTGGCTTGTGGGCCCACAGTGTATCGGCTGGCTGGCCGGACTTATCGCCGTGGGTAAACAACTCATGTAACACGGCTGCCCCTCAACAACATTTTTGACTGAGAAGGAAAAATACCATGCGATTCATGCACGCCATCCTGTCAGCAGGATTACTGACCTTTGCCATCACGGCACAG
>NZ_QFXN01000339.1:0-213 GCF_003144775.1 Enterobacter sp. CGMCC 5087
TGGCTTCGGTATGGGCGTCACCGAGTACATCATCACCAGCCCGGAAAACGTGATGATGAACCTGAACTGCACCGGCAACCCTGACGACCAGAATATCCTGCAGCATCACGTCATGCTCACCCTGCCTGACGGCAGCGATGCCGATTCACAGGATGAGAAAACCGCCATCACCGTCGTCACGGATGACCAGACGTTCCCCCTGCCGTCCTCTCT
>NZ_QFXN01000340.1:0-690 GCF_003144775.1 Enterobacter sp. CGMCC 5087
CTGTCGTTCATTGATGCCATCAGAAAAGCAACGTCGTTTGAGATTTACGTCAACGACAAAAAGGTGGGGCATTTTTCCCCTTCTGCCGGAAACGTTCACAAGGTTCTGGCTGATATGCCCGAATGCACGACACTGACCGCCGGGTAGCCCCGCCCGCCTGTTTACAGCAAAATCAATCAAGGACAATACGATATGACCGATATTTCGACACTCAGCCAGCGACTGGCGACCCCAACCCTGCATTTTGTGCTACTCACCGTCGCCACCTGCGGCATCTGGCCGCTGCTCTGGCTGTACCGAAAACAGCAGATTATCAGCGACACCACCGGGTATCCGGTGAGCAGCGATATCTTCGTCATCTGGCTGGCCGTCTGCTTCGGGCTCGGGCGACAGTTTGGCGTCATGGCCTCACCCGACCTGGCAGGGTACGACACGGGCAGCGATACGCTGCTGGCCTTAAGCGGCATTCTGTCGCTTGCCTGTGGCGTGATGTACATCGTCTGGGCCTTTAAGGCCAGAGCCGCACTGCGCCACTATGCGCTGAACACCTTCCGCTTCGACCTCAGAATGAACGCGTTCTGGACCGTCGCCTTTAACGTCTTCTACATCACCTGGTGCATCAACGACATGCCGCAGGCGCTGGCGAAACACCGGATTATTCACGGTCAGGTCCCCGTGCCGCCGGAATCG
>NZ_QFXN01000342.1:0-4272 GCF_003144775.1 Enterobacter sp. CGMCC 5087
ACATCAAACAAGTGAAGAGGCCATCCGAAAGGATGGCCTTTTTGCGTTATGATTCTCGTGAAAACGGTAGGCCCGGTAAGCGCAGCGCCACCGGGCAAAAACAGCAGATTAATGAATCACCTGCGACAGGAATGCTCGCGTACGTTCTGACTTCGGATGCGCAAAGAACTCATCCGGCGGCGCCTGTTCAACAATCTCACCGCGGTCCATAAAGATCACCCGGTCGGCCACGGTTCGCGCAAACCCCATCTCATGCGTCACACACAGCATGGTCATGCCGGATTGAGCCAGCCCAATCATGGTGTCCAGAACCTCTTTCACCATTTCCGGATCGAGGGCAGATGTTGGTTCATCAAACAGCATAATTTTCGGTTTCATACACAGCGAACGGGCGATAGCCACACGCTGCTGTTGGCCACCCGATATCTGGCCAGGGAATTTATTGGCATGCTCTGCGATACGTACACGCTCCAGGTAGTGCATTGCCAATGCCTCCGCTTCCTTTTTCGGCATCTTTCGTACCCAAATCGGCGCAAGCGTACAGTTCTGCAGAACGGTCAGGTGCGGAAACAGATTAAAGTGTTGAAATACCATTCCTACTTCCTGACGTACGCGTTCGATATTGCGGATATCTTCATTCAGCTCGATACCATCAACCACAATGCGTCCTTGCTGATGTTCTTCAAGATGATTAATACAGCGAATGGTTGTGGATTTTCCGGAGCCCGAAGGGCCGCAAAGGACGATGCGTTCTCCCTGCTTTACCTTAAGATTAATGTCCCTCAGGACATGAAATTGTCCGTACCATTTATTCACATTTTCCAGCGTAATCATCGCGTCGGCGGGTGTCATAGTTATTTGGCTCATAATTTCCTCAGTGCGGTGTACGCCCGGTGTTAAAGCGCTTTTCCAGATGCTGGCTGTAGCGCGACATGCTAAAACAAAAGATCCAGTAGATCAGGGCAGCAAAGACATATCCTTCGGTGGACATACCCAGCCAGACAGGGTCAACGGTTGCCTGTTGCACGCTGCTAAAGAGATCGAACAATCCGATAATGATCACCAGGCTGGTATCCTTGAAGAGGGCAATGATCGTGTTGACCAGACCCGGAATGACCAGCTTGAGTGCTTGTGGAAGAATGACCAGTCCCTGCGTTTTCCAGTAACCGAGAGCCAGTGATTCCGCCGCTTCGTACTGGCCTTTAGGCAACGCCTGCAAACCACCTCGCACAACTTCAGCGACATAGGCGGACTGGAAGAGAATCACCCCCACCAGGGCACGGATCAGCTTGTCGATGGTTGTTCCCTCTGCCATAAACAGCGGCAGCATGACCGACGACATAAACAACACGGTGATAAGCGGTACGCCGCGCCAGAACTCAATGAAGATAACGGAGAGCACGCGGACGATCGGCATTTTTGAACGTCGCCCCAGAGCAAGTAGAATCCCCCACGGCAGAGCACCGGCTATCCCCACTGATGCGATAATCAACGTCAGCGTCAGCCCGCCCCACTGGCGTGTTTCAACGCGTTCCAGCCCCAGAAAACCGCCATACAGCAGCACCCAGACAATAATCGGATAAACCACCGCCCAGACGGCAATATAGCGTCCACGGTGAGGCAGCTTTTTCCAGAACATGACTGCGACAGAGAGCAGACCGATAACCAGCGCCAGATTAATCCGCCAGCGCTGTTCATGCGGATACAACCCATACATGAACTGACCGAAGCGTTCATGGATAAACACCCAGCAGGCGCCGGCTTTTGTACAGTCTGCCCGGGTTGAACCGACCCAGTTGGCCTGTAAAAACGCCCAGTTCAGCAGGGGAGGAATCAACTCCCACATGAGCCACAGGCAGACAATCGTCAGCAGGCTGTTACTCCAGCTGGAGAACAGATTCTTACGCGCCCAGAGAATGAAACGTCCACCTGTCGAGTTGGCAGGGCGCGAGGAGTGCGACAGTATCGCTTTTGTCATCATAGATCCTTAGCGCTCGACCAGTGCTATACGGCGGTTATAAAGGTTCATCAGTAGTGAAATCACCAGGCTGATGATCAGATAGACAGACATCGTGATGGCGATGGTTTCGATGGCTTGTCCGGTCTGGTTAAGCACGGTTCCGGCGAAGAGTGACACCATATCCGGATAACCAATCGCAGCGGCCAGCGACGAGTTTTTGACAATATTGAGATACTGGCTGGTCAGAGGGGGAATGATGACCCGTAAAGCCTGCGGAATAATGACCTGGCGAAGCGTCACGGTATGGGGTAGTCCCAGCGAGCGTGCCGCCTCGTGCTGTCCATAAGGTACGGCCTGGATCCCTGCACGGATAATTTCTGCGATAAACGCAGACGTATAAATCGACAGCGCCAGCGTCAGGGCCGCCAGCTCGGGAATTAATACCATCCCGCCCTGAAAGTTAAAGCCCCGCAGATGTGGAATATCCCAGTGCAAAGCGGCCCCAAACAGCCAGTGCGCAATTAGCGGCAGGCTAACGATCAGGACAACTGCCGTGGGCCAGGTTCTACGAAGCTGACCGGTTTTGATCTGATGCTTGCGGTTAAAACGGAAGACCCCCGCAGAGAGCGCAAGCGCTATCACAATCGCGCCGATAAAAGCGTACAGTCCTTCACCCGGCTGAGGAGAAGGGATGGATAACCCACGGTTACTCAGGAAAAACAGCTCAAACGCGTCGACGGCCTGGCGGGGACCGGGAAGGTTACGCAGTACGGCGAAATACCAGAAGAAGATCTGCAGGAGCGGGGGGATATTGCGGAACGTCTCGATATAAACGGTCGACAGTTTCCGCAGGAGCCAGTTTTCAGAAAGACGCGCCAGGCCAATAAAGAAGCCCAGTATCGACGCGAAGACGATACAAAGCGCCGATACCAACAGCGTATTCAGTAAACCGACCACGAATACGCGTCCGTACGTGTCACCTTCCTGGTAATCAATAAGGTGCTGAACAATGCCAAACCCCGCGCTGCGGTCTAAAAACGCGAAACCGGAGGTAATGCCGCGGTTATTCAGGTTGGTGATGGTGTTATGGATGAGATACACGGCGATGAGAACAACCGCAACAATAGCAATAATCTGGAATAGCCAGGCGCGGACCGCGGGATGAGAAAAGGATAGCGATCCTTTTACGGCTGAGCGGCGATGGGACATAAAGAAACCTCAGTAACCATGACTCTGGAGTGGGCACTGCCGGAGCAGTGCCCGTTACAGCTATGACTTAACGTACTGGTGGTGCGTACTGAATACCGCCGTTGTTCCAGAGATTGTTCTGGCCGCGTTTGATCTTCAGCGGGCTTTCCGATCCCACGTTGCGCTCAAAGATCTCAGAGTAGTTGCCCACCTGTTTGATGATGTTGTAAGCCCACTTGTTATCCAGCTTCAGATCCTTGCCGAAATCACCTTCTTTACCGAGCAGGTGCGCCATATCAGGGTTGGATGGCTTAGCGGCTTTCTCATCAACGTTTTTAGAGTTGATGCCCATCTCTTCTGCGTTCAGCATGGCAAACAGCGTCCAGCGAACAATGGAGAACCAGTCTTCATCGCCACGACGAACGACGGGGCCGAGAGGCTCTTTGGAAATGACTTCAGGCAGGACAATCCACTCTGCCGGGTTGCTCAGCTTAATGCGTAAGGCATAAAGCTGTGACTGGTCAGAGGCCAGCGTGTCGCAACGACCGGATTCCAGCGCTTTGGCCGATTCATCCGAGCGGTCGAATGTCACCGGGGTGTATTTCATGTTGTTTGCTTTGAAATAATCCGCGACGTTCAGCTCGGTATCGGTGCCCGCCTGGATACAAACGGTGGCGCCATCCAGTTCCTTAGCGCTTTTCAGGCCGGCTTTATTGTGGGTCAGGAAGCCGATGCCGTCATAATAGGTCACGCCCGTAAATGACATCCCCATGCCTGCATCGCGGGAGGAGGTCCAGGTGGTGTTACGGGAAAGCATGTCGACCTCGCCGGACTGCAGCGCCGTAAAGCGTTCTTTCGCCGTCAGCGGGGTATATTTTACTTTGCTGTCATCGCCAAAAACGGCGGCTGCCACGCCACGGCAGACATCCACATCAATACCGGTAAATTTGCCGTTCGCATCGGCATAAGAGAAGCCAGGCAAACCGTCACTGATACCACATTGAACAAAACCTTTCTTTTTAACGGCATCCAGTGTCGTTCCCGCATGGGCTGCATATTCGCACGGTGATCGATCGCCAGTTCGCACCGTAGTCGATCATGATTTCGCATCGTGTTCGATCGCG
>NZ_QFXN01000343.1:0-456 GCF_003144775.1 Enterobacter sp. CGMCC 5087
GTTGCCGGATAATGCGGGTTTCTTTCAGTTCAGGATTAACATACGGGCAGTGCTGTCGCCCGTTCTCCGTCAGCGCGCCGGACCGGTGTTCAAACCACGGGCGTTCAGTGTCGTATTCCGGATGGTACTGCAGGGCACTACCACACAGATGGCAGCTGTAGCGGTCATACGGCGCGGTCTGCGCAGTACGGGCACCGGTAAGGCGTCCGTTGCCGTCCAGAGCCATAAAGGATTTTGCGTACATCGTATTCATAATATTTGCGCCTTACCGCCAGACGACACGCAGGCATCAGCCGTCCCGGTACGGGCAGCGTGGCAGGGTGCGAATGGCGGGTCAGTTATGCGTTAGCAGGCCGGTACCGGCGATAACCGGTCCAGGGATACAGAAAGGTTACGGTTGCGCAGGTGCGCCGGAGGGACGAAAACAAACGGGACAAGGTTTGATACCACAGTACC
>NZ_QFXN01000344.1:0-274 GCF_003144775.1 Enterobacter sp. CGMCC 5087
TGATAAGCGGGTCTTCTGCGCAAAGCAGCGTGGTGGATGTGGTGCTGGCGTTATTCGTATTCGGTGTGGTCATGGAATTTATCTCCCTCTGAGAAATGGTTGTCGGGAGAGGTCCGGTGCCGTTAAATCCTGGACATGCCAGTTCTCCTCAGAGGATAGGGCTTGCCTGTAAAAAATTACCGGCCCGTCGCATCAGGCCGGCTGAATGTGTGTGAGGGAGGTGCTCAGCCCCGGCTGCAGCCGAAGTTACGCTCGCCATCATCGGTGACTTTGG
>NZ_QFXN01000345.1:0-357 GCF_003144775.1 Enterobacter sp. CGMCC 5087
TTTCGCGTTTGGCAAGATAAGCCGCCTGCGACAGCGCCTGTTGCAGTTGAGTATCATCGCCACGTGTCAGCCATGACACCGGGCTTTTCGGGAAGCGGGCCAGTACGGCGTGAGCCTCAGCATCCACCCGGAGGGCACTGCACCAGGCCTGTTTAATCATTCCGGCAAGCGTGTCCGGGTCGTTGTAATCGCCCGGTCCGCACCACGTATCCCGGTTCAGTAACAGCACCACGTGGTAGTGCTTCTTCCCTTTGATTTCGCCAAACTCACGCGCCCAGACAAACCGCAGCGTGGTCGGCCAGACACGTTTACCCTCTCGACGTTTACGCTGAAAGTACGCGTCAATACGGGCTTTCA
>NZ_QFXN01000346.1:0-2219 GCF_003144775.1 Enterobacter sp. CGMCC 5087
AACTTTTCGATAAGCCTGCCATCGCAGTGCCGGACCAGATTGCCGTGTACCACATGATAATATCGTCACCCTTCACGGTGCTGCTCGCTTAAATCGGGCGATAAATCAAACAGCCATCAATAAAAATATTCACCTGCACGATAAAATAGAGGTCAGTTCAGCTCGGCTGTTTCATCAAAAGGGAATAAACATGCGTCTGAAAAGTGTGGCGGTTAAAAATTTTCGCTGTTATGCACAAGAAGTAAGCGTCGAGTTTGATGACCTGACAACCTTTGTCGGACGCAACGATATTGGCAAATCAACGATCCTTGAAGCGCTGGAGATCTTCTTCAACAACAGCGTGGTATCGATCGAAAAAGGCGATGCCTGTATCTACAGTGGACAGGACAATGTGGAGATCACCTGCGAGTTCATCGGTCTTCCCCGTTCCCTCACACTCGACTCTGGCGCGGAAACCACGCTTCAGGAAGAGTTTTTGCTGACGGGAACCGGCTCACTGAAAATCCGAAAGATCTTTAACTGCAGTAACAAAAAGCCGGCCACAGAGATTTTCGTGATTGCAAACCACCCTGCTGCTGCCGGTTTTCAGAATCTCCTGGAGCTTAAGGAAAAAGAACTTCAGGTCAGGGTGAAAGAACTGGGGCTCGACGTTTCGCTTAAGGGAAATCCCGGGATGCGAAAAGCCATATGGGCGGCCTCAGCCGATCTGCAACTGACGGAAACGCTACTTCCCGTCAGCAAAGCCAAAGAAGACACAAAGCGTATCTGGGAGCAAATCGAAAGCTGGTTGCCCATGTTTGCACTTTTCCAGAGCGACAGAAGCAGCCGGGATTCTGACGATGAAGTACAAAGCCCGATGAAAGCCGCCATTACGGCAGCACTGGCCGAAGTCCAGGATGACATTGCCAGGATCCAGTTGCGTGTCCAGCAAAAGGCTGAAGAGATTGCCCGAAACACACATGAGGCGCTGAAAACCATTGAACCCGGCCTGGCGAAAGAGCTTACTCCCGAGTTTACACCTCCCACACCGGCAAAATGGCAGGGGCTGTTCTCTGTAGGTCTTAACACGGATGGTGGGATCCCGCTGAATAAACGCGGTAGTGGGGTACGTCGTCTGGTGCTGGTTAGCTTTTTTAAGGCCGAAGCGGAACGACGCCTTAAATCCAGCAATCGTCGCAGTATCATCTACGCCATTGAAGAGCCCGAAACCTCACAACATCCCAATTACCAGCGGATCCTGATTGAGTCATTTAAATCGCTGTCACTTGAAGCCGGTTGCCAGGTCATACTGACGACGCACAGCCCCGGCTTTGCCTCAGAGCTACCCATTGACAGTATTCGCTTTGTCTCCCGTGATACTGAAACCGGGCAACCTGTCATTCAGGCCGGTGCTGACGTTTTCGGCATCGTCACGGATACGTTGGGCGTCACACCAGACAACCGGGTCAGACTGCTGTTCTGCGTGGAAGGACCGACCGACGTCGCCGCCTTTAAGGCTCTCAGTAAAGCACTGCATGCAGAAGACAATACGCTTCCTGACCTGGAGCATGATGAGCGTGTGGCGTTTATCGTTCTGGGGGGAGGAACACTCAAGCACTGGGTGAATGAAAATTATCTTCGTGCTCTGAACCGCAGGGAGATACACATCTACGATCGTGATGTGCCTGCCTATGCTGAAGCAGTGGATGCCGTCAACGCCCGGGGTAACGGCTGCTGGGCCGCTCAGACGCTGAAACATGAAGTCGAGAGTTACCTTCATCCCGATGCTATCCACGACGCCTTTGGTGTGATGATCGCGGTCACCGATCATCCTGTCGGAGGCAAAGCTACGCCAAAAGTGTTTGCGGAAGCGTATTCACTGGCTCAACGCTTTGACGGCGTGATGAAAGATAACGCTGCCAAGGCCCGCCTGGCGGAGCGGGCTTTTCCGTTGATGACTGCGGCTCTGATCCATGAACGCGATCCGGAAGGTGAAGTCCTCGGCTGGATGCGCAGGATACGTGACATGATCCAGTGACGAAGAGCAGCCCGGCCAGCCCCTCTCTGAAATTTCTCTTTGAAGGTTAGCGGGCAACGATAACCCGAAGAGGCACACTGCGTCATCGAGATCCCCGGGACAAACAGCGAGCCTCCAGAAACGATGGATGATTATCTACCACCGTATAGCGGTATCCGTCATCCATCGCTATTTTCATCCCCGTGCATTTCCGGCTTCCGGT
>NZ_QFXN01000347.1:0-3464 GCF_003144775.1 Enterobacter sp. CGMCC 5087
AGCACCGCAGCTTCAAGCTCGCTCTGGTCATACTTCGTGAGCATCTTCATGCGCTGCACAATCGGCGTCAGCAGACCCACGCCGCGATGCTGTGCGCCACGATCATGGTCAAAATCATGGATAATTACCGGGCGACCCCAGCGGGTTTCACGGGGAATGCGCTGCCAGATAACGGTTTCCGGGGCGCTCCACCAGTCCCCCATATGCGCCTCCCGGATGTGGTAATACACCGGCGCACCGTCATCGTCGATTTCAACGCCACCGCGCATGTATTTGAGATCCATCATCTGCTGCGGGTTACTCAGCCTGTCAGGGTCGATAATCTGCAGGGTGGTCGCAAACTTTGCTTTACCGTACCCCAGCCGGTCAGGGCGGTACTGCAGGTAGCCCAGCGCATCGCCGTCCACCAGCTTGTGCCGAAAAGCCAGACGCAGCTGCTGCGAAACTGTCAGCTGGCGCTCTACGTCACACCAGCGCCCCGGATCGGACACCCAGCTGCGCCAGGCTGCCTCAACCGCACGCTTGTATTCTTTGGCCCAGCCAATATCAAAGGCGCTGTTTCCACTGATATGTGCCAGCGCCCGGTAATCCGGACTCAGCACCGGATGGAAATGCGGACCGACAACATTATCCTGGGTTCGGGTGATAATCCCCGCCCCCCAGCCGTCATTACGGACCAGATCGCGGGTCCGCGACACAATCCGGTCACGGTAAGGGTTTATCTCATTGTCCGGAGACCACAGCGATGGCCGCCAGTTTGCCAGCTGGTCGCTGGTGACATCGGCGGCGTCGTACGCTATCCCCCGGTTGCCCACCAGCGCCGACGTCCGGCTGCGACCGGAGGGCGGCAGTGCCTTTGGTGGTAGCGGGTGGCCGTCAGGACCTAACAGCGTGATTTTGGTCATATCAGTACCTGAATCGTTGATAGCGGCTGCGTGGGCAAGGACATATGCCCAGCGCCTGCTGGAGATCGCGGATAAACTGATTAAGGTTTTCCAGACTCGCAGGCTTGTACGTCACGGAACGGGTCCCGTCGCCCTGGGCATAGGAAAATGACACGCCCATCTGACCGGTCATCAGATCGGTATAAGCTTTTTGCGCAGCCGCAAGCGCCGCCCGGAGCTGGTCCGGCGTCATACCCGCAAGCGGGCCACAGTTAGCAGTCATGAAATTACCTGGCTAGTCGTTTATGAAGAGGGAGTTTCTTGGGTTTTTCTGGTGTCACCGGCAGTTCTGCGCCAGGCAGGCGCAGGCTGTGTTTTTCCTCTGGAGCCGCCGGTGGCGGTAACAGGCTTTCAGGGTTTGCACTGACACTCTCCACTGTGGCATTTAGCTTAAAGCCGATATGCATCAGACCATGGAGGGCTGCATAGGCGTATACCCTGCAGTCGAGGCCTTCGTTTGCCTTCCCACCGGGTAATTCCCAGACGGTAAAACGATGACCACTGATTTCTTTCACCACCAGCCGTTCAGAAAGAAGCTGCTCAAACCAGCCCATATCCCTGTCTGACGGGTAATGCATGTAACCTGGCCCCGGTGTCTCGATATGCAGACGCCCCCGGACAGAGTCCTTGGCTGAGTTAACCCCCAGAATGACCGGGCGGTAAGACTTCTTGCTTCGGGATGTCGGTTGCTTGTTCGGCCACACCGGCGAACGCTTACCGTTACGGGCCGATTCCCCTTTGATGGCCCAGATACGACGCGCCAGACGGGCTTTCGCAAAGTCATAGACTTTCTGGGAGTGCGAGCCCCCGGAGTCATGACAGGCCGCTTTAATAACAAATCCGCGACCGTCAGCCCGCCGCCAAATCTGCTGCAGGTAGGCATCGAGACGCTCCCACGGTTCAGGGGTTTCCAGATCACCTTCAATCACGTCGTAAGCGATTGACCAGGACTCTTCATCCCGTCCCCAGCCCACCACTTCGATTTCAAGCCGGTTATCCTGCGTGTCTATTCCGGCCGTCAGCACGGCTACGCCATCAGGTACCTCAGCGCCGTACACTTCACGTCGGGCCAGCAGCACATCCAGCTGGATAGCCTTACCGTGCACCGGCCGGTGCGGCAGGCCCATCTGCGTGTTCCACCAGGCCTGCTCTTTGTCCGGGTCACCTTTGGCCTTCAGGTATTTGCCCGCGATATCCGACGGTTTATCTTTCTGCCAGGGGCTGAACAGCTTCGATGCCTGAAAGCCGGCATGGACATTACTAACCGGTAGCGCGCCACAGCACCGGCAGCGGGCACGATAAACAGCATGACGCTCGTCAGCAGACCAGGACCAGACCTGATCTACCGCTGTACCGTCGTCGTCACGCCAGACGTTTTCATACTCCATCAGTGGCGACTGGCGAACCCCGCAGCACTCAAAGGTACGGGTCTGGTGCCAGCGAATGGTTTTCAGCGACCGGAGACGATCGCCTTCCGACCAGGCCACACCGCAACTTTCACAGTGCAGACGGGCCGTTTCCGGCCGGTGCCTGCCATCGTCGTCTTTGGTCCAGTGAACGTGTTTAAAGAAATCCGGAAACTGGCGGTGTGCACAGTGTGGGCATTCCACAGATGCCCGCCGCTGATCTGAATCCGCGTAGCTGTCTGCTATACGGCTTTCGTCTTCCACTGTAGGAGAGCAGGCCCGGATACAAAGCCAGTTCAGACCAAACGTGGCCGTTCGTTCTTCAGCCAGGGCTATCGGATCGCCCTCACGGGTCACAGGGTATTTATCCACCTCATCCGCAAGGATGACCCTGACAGGACGGCGAGCAAGGTTGTCCGGACTACCGGCACCGGCCAGCGCCAGAAATCCGCCGGTGAATGACTTATAGAGCAGCGTCTCTTTTGAGTTTTTCTGCTTGTTGCCGCCCACCAGTTTTCTCAGTACCGGCGTAACCCGAAGCATCGGGGTGATACGTTCTTTTGAAAATTGTTCTGCTGCAGCTTCTTTCGGCTGCAGCAGCAAGATAGGACACGGATCCAGATGCGCAAAATACCCGAACAGATTTTCCAGCAGCGCGGTTTTCATCAGCTGCGTGCAGCACATCACGGTGATGATATGGACCCCGGATTCCGTGGCGGCCATCATCGGCCCCCTGGCAATTTCGACGGTCGCGGTTTCCCAGTCCCCCGACGTACTGCCGGACTCTTTTGCCAGCTTGCGATATTTATCGGCCCAGTCTGGCACACTTATTCTCGGCGGCGGCGTCCAGCCCTTGCGGACGCTAGCAGTCAGGCACTCAAGTTTCTTCTGCGTTAAACTCAGGCTGTCCGAGGCTGGTAATGTGTTTGTGGACATGCTCAGCTAATACCTCAGTCATCCTGTCAGCAGGCACATCAAGATCGGCGGCCATCAGAGGGGCAACCCTTGAGGGCCAGTTCAGCCAGGAGTCACGCTGGGCCCGGAAACAATCAAACAGCACCTTTTCTGCCTGCTCCAGTTCAATGAGCTGGCCATCCTTTTGCTGAAACTCCAG
>NZ_QFXN01000348.1:0-2666 GCF_003144775.1 Enterobacter sp. CGMCC 5087
TGCATATTCGCACGGTGATCGATCGCCAGTTCGCACCGTAGTCGATCATGATTTCGCATCGTGTTCGATCGCGGTTTCGCATGGCGTTCGATCAGCATTTCGCATCATCCCCGATCACGTTTTCGCATCACCCGATCACCGATTAGCATCCTGCCGATCACTCCGGGAATTAACGCTTTCTCACACGGTCTTCATTGCTGATTTTTTATGTCAATGGAGACATCAATGGCCAGAAAGAAAGTACCTAGGAGTTCTATGGAAACGTGTTTTAAAATCCTCCAGTTCAAATACGGACAAAAGCTGAGTAACCGCTGTATCGGTCTCACGCTAAAAATAAGCCCCTCCACCGTCTACGAAGTCCTGTCCCGCTTCAAAACGACATCGCTGCCATGGCCGTTGCCTGACTCCATCACGCCAGCTCATCTGGAAAAGCTCATCTTCCCCGTAAAAACAACCACTCATCCGGAACTGGTGCCGCCAGACTGGCTTTACATTGACGTGGAGATAAGACGTCCGGGCGTCACGCGCCAGCTGCTATGGCTGGAATACAAAACGCTGTTCGGGAACCTCGCGCTGGGTTACTCCCAGTTCTGCCGCTGCTACCGGGCATGGAAAGCCACACAGCGCCTGTCGATGCGCCAGGAGCACCGTGCTGGCGAGAAGCTCTTTATCGACTTCTGTGGCCCGACAGTGCCGATCATCAGTCCTGAAACGGGCGAGATCCGACGGGTTGCCATCTTAGTGGCTGTGATGGGGGCATCCAACTACACCTACGTCGAGGCCTGTGAGGGGCAGGATATGATGTCCTGGCTCAACGCCAACAGCCGCTGCCTGACCTTCCTCGGTGGCGTGCCGAAACTGCTCATCCCGGACAATCTGAAAAGCGCGGTGAAGAAAGCGGATCGTTACGAGCCCGTCATCAACGAAAGTTATCTGGCGATGGCAGAGCATTATGGCACCGTCATCATCCCGGCCAGGCCGTATAAACCAAAAGATAAAGCGAAAGCAGAGAACGGAGTACTTATCGTTGAAAGGTGGCTGCTTGCCCGCATCCGCAACGAAACCTTCCACACGCTGCGAGCGCTGAATATCCGGCTCCGGGAGTTACTGAACGAGCTGAATAACCGCCCCATGAAGGGTTACGGCAATCAGACCCGCGCTGAACGCTTCCGCATCCTGGATGCGCCAGCGCTCTCTGCGCTTCCGGCGGCACCCTATGAATATGCCGAATACCGCGCTGTGAAAGTGGCGCCGGACTACCACGTTGAATATGCGCGTCACTGGTACTCGGTACCGCATGAGCTGGTTGGTCAGCGTCTGTCGCTAAAAGCAGGTCAGACGGTGATCCAGATCTGGCATCAGGGCCAGTGTGTGGCACAGCATCCGCGCAGCCAGCATGAATACAAACATACCACCAACCCACTGCATATGCCTGTCCAGCACCAGAAACACAGCGGCTGGACGCCGGAACGGCTCCTGGCAATGGGTAAAAACATCGGCGCGTACACCGGCAAAGTGGTGGAGTCACTGCTGAAACGCAAGGCGCATCCGGAACAGGCCTACCGGGCTGTGCTCGGGCTGATCGCGTTGCAAAAGAAATACGGACGCGAACGACTGGAAAAAGCCAGCCATGTCGCCTGGCACCACAAGACGCCAGACAGGCGGTTCATCGAAAACCTGCTGCGCCATCAGCGCGAAAACCAGGAGCTTCAGGCAATGCGCGGTGGAGAAACCAACCCTACGGCATCGCTGGAACATGAGAACCTGCGTGGTCCCGGTTACTACCACTAACATACTGAGAGATAAATAAAATGAACAACAATCTGATCCATAAACTGAGCCAGTTAAAGCTACCTGCGATGGCTGAATCTCTGATACGGCAGCGTGAAACGCCGCAGACCTACGACGAGCTGTCGTTCGAAGAACGGCTGGCTCTGCTGGCTGATGACGAGTTGCTGAAAAGGGAAAACGGTCGGGTATCACGGCTGCGCAAAAACGCGAATCTGAAATACCAGGCAGCGCCGGAGGGGCTGCACTACCCGGCATCCAGGGGGCTGAAACCGGAGCAGATGCGGGAGCTTCTTAACGGTCACTACATCACTCACCGCAAAAATATCCTGATAACAGGCCCTACAGGCTGCGGAAAAAGCTGGATCGCCAATGCACTCGGAGAACAGGGCTGCCGACAGAAACACACGGTGCAATACTGGAGAGCGGGCCGTCTGCTGGAAGTACTGGCGCAGGGACGTGTTGACGGTAGCTGGCTGAAGCATCTGAAGCAGCTACAAAAAACGGAGGTGTTAATCCTGGATGACCTTGGTCTGGAGCCGCTGACGAACCCGCAATGTAACGACCTGCTGGAGATCATCGAAGACAGATACGAGCAAAGCAGCACCATCGTGGTGAGCCAGTTCCCGGTAGATAAATGGCATGGTCTGATGGAGAACCCGACCACGGCCGATGCTATCCTGGACAGGCTGGTGCATAACGCTCACAGACTGGTACTGCAGGGGGAATCCATGAGGAAAAATAAACCGGTGCTGGAAAGCGCAGAAAAAACAAGTTAAAAAGCAGTAGAAAAGTTAAGTCCCCCGGATGATCGATCAGCTGCGAATCGCTGATCGACGTTCCACGCGAAAACATGATCGATCAGAGCGGAATACGCA
>NZ_QFXN01000064.1:0-9093 GCF_003144775.1 Enterobacter sp. CGMCC 5087
CCGCGATCGAACACGATGCGAAATCATGATCGACTACGGTGCGAACTGGCGATCGATCACCGTGCGAATATGCACGATAATGGACCTCCTTCTGTACCTGAATTTTATTCCCACGCTTATCGCCGGTCCGGTCAACCGGGCGACGGAACTGATGCCGCAGATAACCGCCAGCCGCCGCACTCTGGTCGACTACAAACGGGCGTTGTATCTGATTGCGCTGTCGCTGGTGAAGCTTTTTCTGTTGAGCTCATGGCTCAATGACACCTTTGTCCTCCCGGTATTTACCCTCCCGGCGGGGCAGAACGGGTGGGACTCTTTGCTGGCGGTGTACGGCTGGGCATGGAATATTTACTTCAATTTTTCAGGTTATACCGACCTTGTAACAGGGCTTGCCCTGTTACTGGGGTTTCGTATTGCCAGGAATTTTGCCCATCCCTATCTGGCCGGGTCCGTTAAGGCGTTCTGGCGGGACTGGCACATCAGTCTGTCGACCTTTATTCGAGACTATGTGTATTTTCCACTGGGCGGAAACCGTAAGGGGGCCATATGGACACAGATAAATGTCATGGTGGCGATGGTGATTTCCGGGCTCTGGCACGGCGCGGGTATGACGTTTCTGCTCTGGGGTGCCATTCATGGGGCCGGGCTTGTGGTGCACAATCTCTGGCACCGGTGGGGGAAAGTCAGGCTTCCCGGTTTGCCTGCCCGCCTGCTGACGTTTCATTTTGTCTGTCTGGCGTGGGTATTTTTCCGGGCTGACAGCATCAGCGATGCTGTGACAATACTGAGCAATATTGCCGGCGGCTCGCTGTCCTCGTTGTCCCTACAGCAGTACCGGGCGTTGTTCCTCTTTGTGGGGATTATCGTCCTGTACCCCGCGCTCGTTGACATCCGGCTGACCATCATAGATCGCGTGGCTGATTTACGCTGGTACACACTTCCGCTGGTCATAATTCCACTGCTCGCACTGGCTTTCTTCCTTGCACCTTCGGGTGTACCGGGGTTCATCTATGCACACTTCTGATTATATCCGGACGATAAACACGGTCCTGAAATCCACCGTTATTCTGCTGACCTGCCTGGTCACGCTGACCTGGCTGAACCAGCGGTCACTGGAGCAGTACTGGGCGCTGCATTTTCATCAGGACAGCCCCTGGGCTTCATTCCGATCCCCGTGGTGGGCCAGAGGCGGGAAGGTGACCGACGCCGCCGTATCGGCTGAAAACGCCTGCTTCCGACAGCTGGCTGTGGGCAAGGAGGGACAGGATGGTGGTATTCAGACGCAGAAGCCCGCCTCTCTGCCGATGGTGGCTGCGCCTCAGCCGGTGGTGGCAGTGGCGGTTAACGTCACGCCCCCGGTCCGGCATATACCGGAGAATGACCGTCAGCTCAGTCGTCTGGTGACCGTCTCACACACTGAAAATGACGGTGGTATACCGGAGAGCGGGGAAACCGCATCCGTCACGCCAGTACCAGCGTTATCCTCTCCTTATGACCATCAGGGGAAAGCCCTTCTGCCTGCCGGCAAAAAAGTGCTGCTGATCGGTGATTCCATGATGGAAGGGGTGGCCCCCCGCGTACAGCAGATGCTCCGGCAGGAATATCACACGCAGGGGATAAATCTCAGCAGGCGCAGTACCGGGCTGGCCTATCCCGGCTTTTTTAACTGGCCGGTAACGACCGAAAATGCGCTGGAGAACCATCCTGATATCGGGCTGTTAGTGGTGTTCCTCGGCCCCAATGATCCCTGGGACATGCCGGTAGCCAGAAACCGGCCGTTCCTGAAATTCAGAAGCGAGGCCTGGGAGGCGGAATATCGCCACCGCATTGAGCAAATCCTGAACCTGGGACAAACATTTCATATTCCGGTCATCTGGCTGCTGCCGCCCAACATGCGTAAAAGCACGCTGAACCAGAATATGGCCTGGCTTGATACGCTATATGCCTCAGAGGTTGGTGCGGCGGGCGGGGTCGTCGTCAGTGTGAACAGGCTGTTTGGTTATCCGGAGGGTATTTTTTCTCCCACCGTGGATCTCAACGGGAAACGCGTGCACGTCAGGGCCGGGGATGGCATTCACTATACCCCGGCCGGTGAAAGCCTGATTGCAAAGGCGATTATTGCGCAGATCCATTTTGAGCAGCAGCCGGGGGAGGTGCCTGATGAAGAATAAGTTTGTCTGGTTTTCCGGAGTCCTCACGCTGCTGATAACGGAGCTGACATTAAGCTCCTGTCACGCGCCGGTCGACACCCCGCCCGCACCGGTCAGCATGCTCAGCGATACGTCAGATGTGATGGCAGATTATGGCGAGTCGCGCGTAAAGCGCCTGGCGGAAAAGCTGCGGAACAGTCGCCGGGAAACAACACACATTCTGGTGATGGGGGACTCTCACACGGCGGCAGACTTTTTATCCGGTCAACTGAGGACGATGCTCCAGGCGCGTTATGGTAATGGCGGACCGGGCTTTGTCAGTCCGGTAAAGGTCCCCGGCAATCGTTACAGCCACGTGAACTACACCCAGGCGAGCGGCTGGCGGCTGGAAACCAGTCGCAGGGCACAGGATGCCGCATTTACCCTGGGGGGGATGATTGCCACGCCGACGACGCCCGATAACGTTTCGCGTATTACGGTTACCGACGGCGAAACGGCGCTACGGGCACAGGCCCTGTATCGTTCGGCCGGTAATGCGACATTACGGGTAGGGGGTAACGCGGTGTCACTGGTAGAGACTCACGGAGGGTGGGCGCTGTCTCCGGCGGTGCCGGTAGCCCCTTCATTTTCTGTTTCTCTCAAAGGAAGCGGCACTCAGCTGGCCGGTTTCTGGCTGACGGCCAGTCCTTCCCGTGGCGTGATTGTCAGCGCCCTCGGTATTAACGGGGCACAGATCTCAATGCCGGATAAATGGCCGGCAGACTGGCCGGGTACGCTGAAAAGGCTGAGCCCGGATCTGGTGGTGCTCGCATACGGCACCAATGAAGCGTTCAACGCCTCTCTCGTCCCGGACATTTACCGCCAGGACCTGCTCCTCCAGATAAGAAAAATCCGCCTGGCGGTCCCTGAGGCGGCCATTCTTCTGATTGGCCCCGGGAGCAGTATCCAGCATAAGGACGCCACAGGCTGCCGGCAGCGTCAGTCTCCGGTCCTGAAAAGAGTGATTGAGATCCAGAAACAGGCGGCCAGGGAGGAGCATACCCTGTTCTGGGACTGGTTTGCGTTTATGGGCGGAGACTGTGCCATAGAGCAGTGGGCAGTACAGGGCAAGGCCCGACCGGACCTGGTGCATCTTCAGGCTGCCGGGTACAGGGAGGTTGCCGACGGGCTGTGGAAAGGATTGAGGCCGGTACTTGAGCCGTGAAGTTCGGCGGTCGGCTGGCTGTTATCGCGGTGGAATAAGAGAAGGTCAATACAGAAAAAAGGATATAGCAATGTCAGAGACGATCCACGATATGGTGGCAGAGAAACTGGAAAATGCGGGATTATGGCGCAGGGCGGCGGCCCGCTGGCTGGAGGTGATGCAGCTGTGCAAAACGGATACGGAGCGGGAGCAGGCCAGGCGAAGACGGAACCAGTGTCTGGCCAGTGTTTCGCGTCCGGCACCGGAGGGAAAGCTGGGTATTCATGCCATTAACCGGGCGGCCAGCCGTACGCAGGAAAGAATGGGCATCAGCCAGCCAGACGGGGCGGCATTCAGGACGCTGCCAAAATCCTCTTAGGATACGGCCCATGTGAGCTGCTTACGTTATTTTCAGGAATATCATACTGATGAAGCGACATGCCCTGAATGGCAATGCGGAGAATACCCATCCCGGGGTGATCCGCATTTGTAATAAAGCGGTATATTATCTTGAGCCGTTCTGGCTTCTGGCTGCACTGGGTAGCGTGGTACTTTTATTTGCTGAATCTGCGAAGCCGGTGATCTCTCAGGCGGGATATTCACTGCTGAGCTATCAAACCGGAGAATATCTTTTTACCTTTATTTTTACAGTGGAATATTTGTTACGGCTGTTAGTCAGCCAGCATCGCACACGCTATATGACCGAAATTATGCAGCGCCGGCGCAGATACCGGCGTTGTCAATCGTGTCAGTCCATCGATCACAGTGAAAATACCCGGTATTGCCAGCAGTGCGGAGCATTACTCGATGGAGAAAACGATAAACAATCTGCCAGTATCTGGTCTGATATTTTATTTACTTACTGAGGAATTAATCATGAGCAAGGACCTGATGGATATGAATGTTAACGATGGTCTGGCAACCCTGCTGGAAGCAGGCGAATTTATACCGGATGATAAGGCAGATGAACTTGCGGAAAAAGCCCGAAAAGAGGCGGAGGTTGCGACGTCAGAATACCGAAGAAAACATCATGACTAATTTTCATGTGGCGAATGATATATGAATTCGCCGATAACACATTCAGAGACATTATTAACATGCAGCCTGAGCGGTTATATCGTAAGGGGGCCTATCTGTATGGTGCGGATAAACCATTCAGGGGGGCGGGGGCGATAAAGCATTACCGACTGACCGAAGAGGGAGAAGAAATCGTGACAGGGTTCTGTCTTCCAGGCGAATGGTACGGGCTGCCGGATTTATCATCAGGATGATATATCGGCTATGCGCAGGCGCTGGATACCAGTACAGCGCGTATGTTTCCGTCCGACGTGCTGACAGTGATAATGGCGGAACAGCCTGGCAGGCAGGCTATGTATACGCTGATGAGCGACGTCATCAGGAAGAATAAAGCCCGGTATTATCAGATAAGTCAGGTCCACGCTGATGTGCGTCTCGCGATGTTCATTCAGGATTTATCACGACGTTTTAGCCTGCAGGGGTATTCGCCGCAGGCGTTTCGGCTACTGATGGCACGCGGAGATATTGCGAATTATCTGGCGATGGTACCTGAAACCATCAGTCGTAAAATTAAACGTCTGGAGAAAGGGGGGATCATTCGTTTTAGCCATCGATTTATTACCGTTCAGTCCCCTGAGAAGCTGAACACATTTATTTCACAGGCATGAAAGTGTGAATGCAGTTCATATCCAGACACGTATAGCTTTTCAGCAAGGAGAGAATTATGGATTTTTTGGAGGTCGTTGTTCATCCTTTATGGTTTTTAATGTTGATTGTTATAGTTGTTTTTGTTTTTGTCTGCCTCAGAAAATAACCATTCAGGTAAATACAGCCCGATAACGTTTATGTCAGACAAGCGGAATTAGGTTTGCGTCTGCTCTTTAGGGAAGGGGCAGTAATTTATTGAAGGAAGAAACAAACAACGTGGAGGATAAATATGTTTAAGTGGTTGGGTTTTGATATTGGTATGGTAACAATATTATTTACGGCAGGATTCCCGATATTGTATCTGGTCGGGTATTATTCTGCCGTATTTCATGCATGGCGACTGGGTAAAGATATTCATCGTCATAAAGTATGGGTTAATGTCATTATGGCACTTGTCATAGGTTTTTCTTTGGGCGGAATTGCCCAGCATCTCTTTGATAAGGTCGGCACTTGTTTACAGTTGGTTGATAATTTAGGTCGTTGCATCCTGCTGTTGCCTGAATTTTAAGTTTGTATTAAAAGGAAAACATCATTGTGAAAAAGGTGCTGATTTTATCCGGCCATCGCTACCCGGAGCGTTCCCGTATCTGTGAGGCTGGGGGCAAGGCGTTAGGCACGTTACCCAACGTCACCGTGCACAACCTGATGAACGCATGCCCGGATTTTGTTGTTGACGTGAAACGCGAACAGCAATTGCTGAAAGCCCATGATGTGGTTGTTATGATGTTTCCTTTCTGGTGGTATTCCTCCCCGGCTATCCTTAAGGAGTGGCAGGATCAGGTGCTGGAATATGGCTTCGCTTATGGCTCAGAGGGAAAAGCCCTGCATGGCAAACCATTTATGGTGATGACCTCCACCGGAGGCAATGAAGTAGCCTATACACCACAGGGTTACAATCGCTATGCTGTTGATGATTTACTGTTGCCGTTCCGGGCGATGGCGAATCTGACGGGGATGATCTGGCAGACTCCGGCGTTGATTCAGGGAGCAAATAACATCAGCGATAACGGTATTGATCGCGGTGTTAATCACTGGCTGACACGGCTGGATGCGTTATTGATTGACTGAGTTTTATCATGGGAATAAGGCAGAACCTGTTGGTGAGCAAAAAAAGAACATAGTGATAAAAGGACGCCCGGCCACAAGGGCTGAGCGTCCTGTTTTTTTATCCTCATTAATGTAACGATATAGCATCATAAATTAACTATTCAGGCAGAGAACCCGCCAGATTCTTTGCTGAAACACTGCTGGTGGGCTGTTCCGTTACCTCTGATGTTGGTGCTGTGGCTACTATCGATACAGGCTGATGCGATCCCGGCTGGATGTGCAGAAACGATACGAGCATGGTACGCAGGGTTTCCGGGGGGGTGTTATCGGCAAGTAACGCGGCCAGTACCGACGGCAACCGGCGATCAATTTCCCCCAGCGCTATACCGGCCAGTAGCGCGGTTTTTGACAACTCACTGCGATCACCGCGCGGTAAGGCTTTCATTCTGGCATCCGCAAGGCGCTCGCTGGCATGTGTTTCAGGGCGCAGGTAAATCAGCACTTTTCTTCGGTTCATGGCCACTCCGTTAACCAATGGCTTTCAGCCCGTGTACCAGTGCGAACTGTGGATCCTGAGCCACAAAGAAACGCTCTTCGCGCAGGTTAACATGAGTACGAATGTCATCAGCCAGCAGGCAGGCTCCGCCACCCACGACTGCAACATGGGTATACCCTTTAAAGCGATCAATCGCTTCCAGTACCCGTGCACGATAACGCGAGATACCACTGTGGATTGCCTGCTTTATGCTATCAACAGCCCTCGGATCGTTGATGTTGTTCGCCAGGTACGTGTCGTCGAAACGCTTGATAATCAACCGGTCCACGTTGTAGCGGGACAGCGCCATACCGGCTTTACGTAATGCCTGTTGTACCTCGTCGGTCACAAGTGATACGCCAAGAGCCGGATCGCCATAGATACGCGATACCGAAGACATCTGACCTGCCACCTGCGAGATATCCAGCGTGGTTCCGCCAAGATCAACAATCAGCACTGAGTTGGAGGACGAGAGTTGATCGCACAGCGCAATCCCGGCAGGAATAGACTCCGGGCGCACGGTGACGCGGGTGATGGTAAAGACGTGACCGTTATTCAGTATCACAGGTTGCAGCAGGCTCTGCTTCTTGCGCTCGATGTTATCAAGCCGGTACTGAGCGTCTTCGTCGTAGAACTCCGCCAGCGGCAGCGTCACCACGATATCCACGCATTGTGGCGTAAGGCCACTGGTCCTTAGCGCATGATGCACAGCCACCGCATTGAGCGGGCTGTACTGCCATTCAATGTTGCTGGTGGTGAGTGTATCGGGAGAAATGAGGTCAAACGAGTACTTCTCCTTGCCCGCAGTGTAGTTAAACGGCTTACCGCTGCCAAATGTGGCTGACCATCCGCGTCTGAAGCTGTTAGGGCTGATGTGGGTAAACGTTTTGCCGTGCTGCTCCCACAGCATTTTGATGTGAGTCGAACCGTCGTCGATGTAAATGCGCATATTGCACCTTAGTTGAGTCAAATATGTATTGGGATTGAGCCGTCCGGCGTTGCCGGACACGTGAAGGGCGTTTATTGGGCCAGAACTGAGAGCACGATGAGATGAATCAGAGCCATAAAGCGCTCAATGAGAAAAGGAAGTGCCGCCAGTGAGACAAAGATGAGAAATCTTTTCATCTGGTGAGTTTCTTGTATGGGGAGAGTGAAATGCGAATTGCCATACAAGATTTAGGGGATAGTCGCAGAGAATTTACTGCAGCGCCCGATGCTGATAACTGTTTTTTTAAAATGAAACCAATAGCAGAAATTTATGATGGATCTTGACGGTAGTATGAAAGGGGAGAGGCCCAACCGCGAAGGCTGAGCGTCCAGGGATTACGCCGTTTTATTTACCACGGCTCAGACTATCGATATGGTCAGCATACCACTGCATCATTTCACGTCGGTTATCAAGGTATTGGGCATGATTGTAGGTTCCACGGATACTGTTCTTATCCACGTGAGCAAGCTGCATTTCGATCCATGCAGAGTTGAACCCTTGCTCATGCAAAATAGTACTCATGGTGTGCCTGAAGCCGTGGCCGGTAGCCTTGCCATCATAACCGATGCGTTTGATCACCATGTTGATACTGGCCTCACTCATCGGTTTGTTGATATTGCAGCGCCCTGGAAATACCAGTTGGTACTGACCAGTGTAGGCACGGAGTTCCTGCAGGATCGCCAGAACCTGATTTGACAACGGTACCAGATGTTTGCGGCGTTTCTTCATACGACTTTCTGGGATCGTCCATAACGCGTTATCCAGATCAAACTCATGCCATTCGGCTGCTCGTAGCTCAATCGTACGGACCCCCGTCAGTAACAACAAATTGGTTGCCATACGTGTAATGCAGCTACCGTGGTAATCAGCCAGACTGGAAAGGAACGCGTGTAATTCGGATGCCTGAAGGTGAGGAAAGTGTTCTGTTTTTGGTGCAGTCAGCGTCCCGGTGAGTTCAGCTGCCGGATTAATCGTTGCACGTCCTGTGGCGATGGCATAGCGGAAGATCTGATTGCAGTACTGCCTGACCTTACGGAGTTTCTCCAGTGAACCACGCTTTTCAATCAGACGTAAAACCTCCAGCATCTCCAGAGGCAGGATCTCCGCGACAGGGCGTTTGCCCACATGAGGGAAGATATCCTTCTCCAGCGCCTCCATAACGCTCTCGGCGTAGCTTTCTGACCATGAGATAGACTTGTGCTTGTGCCACTCTACAGCGAGTGCCCTGAAGGTATTAACGACGGATATCTTTTTTGCGAGTTTTTCGAGCTGCTTTTTCTCGCTCGGGTCACCTCCGTCCGCAATCACCTTTCTCGCTTCGTCGCGCTTTACACGCGCGTCAGCCAGGGAAATCTCAGGATAAACACCAATAGATAACTTTTTCTCTTTGCCGGCGATACGGTATTTCATACGCCAGTAGCGTTTTCCGGTAGTGGTAACCAGGAGAAAAAGGCCACGTTCGTCA
>NZ_QFXN01000073.1:0-218 GCF_003144775.1 Enterobacter sp. CGMCC 5087
CAGCGATGCTGTTGTTTCAAGGTCTACGAGTTAATCGTAAGCACCAGGGAGGATAACGTTGCTTTAGCAACGGCCCGCAGGGCGAGGCGCAGCCGAGTAATCCTCCCGGATGCACGATTTACTATTTCTGAAAGCAGTACCCTGATGCATCCGTAGCTCAGCTGGATAGAGTACTCGGCTACGAACCGAGCGGTCGGAGGTTCGAATCCTCCCGGATG
>NZ_QFXN01000074.1:0-213 GCF_003144775.1 Enterobacter sp. CGMCC 5087
TAGCCACGCTGTTGTTTCAAGGTCTGCGAGTTAATCGCGAGCACCAGGGAGGATAACGTTGCTTCAGCAACGGCCCGCAGGGCGAGGCGCAGCCGAGTAATCCTCCCGGATGCACCATTTACTGTTTCTAAAAGCATTTCCCGATGCATCCGTAGCTCAGCTGGATAGAGTACTCGGCTACGAACCGAGCGGTCGGAGGTTCGAATCCTCCCG
>NZ_QFXN01000075.1:0-27176 GCF_003144775.1 Enterobacter sp. CGMCC 5087
CTTCTGTTATTCCCTTCGATGTTTAGTTCTTAATCACTCTCCTAGTTATCACTTCGCAATCAGCGACAAAAATCACCATTTACGATAAAGTAATGCTTTGTTAATCGTTTAGCGAGAGCACGATGTACGCACAGTATGACGGTTTGATCTTCGATATGGACGGCACTCTCCTGGATACCGAACCCACGCATCGTCAAGCCTGGACTGACGTCCTGGGCCGTTACGGCATGCGTTTCGATCTTCAGGCGATGATTGCCCTCAACGGATCCCCCACCTGGCGTATTGCGCAGGCCGTGATTGAACTGAATCAGGCCGATCTCGACCCGCATCTGCTCGCGCGCGAAAAAACCGATGCGGTAAAAGCCATGCTTTTAGATACCGTACGCCCTCTGCCGCTGATTGATGTGGTAAAAGAGTGGCACGGGCGCCGCCCGATGTCGGTAGGAACAGGCAGTGAAAGCTCGATTGCAGAAGCTTTGCTTAATCATCTTGGCCTGCGCCACTATTTTTCTGCCGTGGTCGCCGCCGATCATGTTAAACATCACAAGCCCGCACCGGACACCTTCCTGCTTTGCGCAGAATTAATGGGCGTCCCGGCGGCAAAATGTGTCGTTTTTGAAGACGCCGATTTCGGCATTCAGGCCGCGCGTGATGCCGGAATGGATGCGGTGGATGTGCGCTTACTGTGAGTGACGCGCTGTCACTTGCTTCATTATTCGCCAGCAGTTTTTTAAGCGCCACGCTGTTACCGGGAAATTCGGAAGTGGTGCTGGTGGCGATGCTGTTGTCCGGCGTGAGTCAGCCCTGGCTGCTTGTATTAATAGCAACAATGGGTAATAGCCTTGGAGGGCTGACTAACGTTATTCTTGGGCGTTTCTTTCCGCTGCGCGAAAAATCGCGCTGGCAGGAAAAGGCAGTCGGCTGGCTAAAACGCTATGGCGCTGCCACGCTGTTATTAAGCTGGATGCCTGTAATAGGCGATTTACTGTGTCTGCTGGCGGGATGGATGCGCATCTCCTGGGGACCGGTGCTCTTTTTTTTGTGCCTTGGCAAGGCGTTGCGCTATGTTCTCGTGGCGTGGGCAACACTGCAGGGTATGACGTGGTGGCACTAATTGGTGGAATGAATACGCGACCTTCAATCGTCAACCATTACAATTATGCTGAGTAACATTACTTTGACAGGCGGGAGGTCAATTTGATCCCGGACGTATCTCAGGCGCTGGCCTGGCTGGAAAACCACCCTCAGGCATTGAAGGGTATTCAGCGTGGTCTTGAGCGTGAAACGCTGCGCGTTAACGCGGACGGTAGCTTAGCGACGACGGGTCACCCGAAGGCGTTAGGCTCGGCGCTAACACATAAATGGATCACAACCGATTTCGCTGAGGCACTGCTGGAGTTCATCACGCCAGTAGAGGGTGATATTGATCATATGCTGACGATCATGCGCGATATCCATCGCTACACCGCGCGCAACATGGGCGACGAACGTATGTGGCCCCTCAGCATGCCGTGCTATATCGAGCAGGGCCAGAAGATTGAGCTGGCGCAGTACGGCACGTCAAATATCGGTCGGCTGAAAACGCTCTATCGCGAAGGGCTGAAAAACCGCTACGGCGCGTTGATGCAGACGATCTCGGGCGTGCATTACAACTTCTCGCTGCCAATGGCATTCTGGCAGGCGAAATGCGGTGAAACGGATAAAGACGCGATCTCTGAAGGCTACTTCCGCCTGATCCGCAACTATTACCGTTTCGGCTGGGTGATCCCGTATCTGTTTGGTGCCTCCCCGGCGATCTGTTCTTCGTTCCTGCAGGGGAAACCGACCACGCTGCCGTTCGAGAAGACCGAGTGCGGAATGTACTATCTCCCGTACGCCACCTCTCTGCGCCTGAGCGATCTCGGTTATACCAATAAATCGCAAAGCAATCTCGGTATTACGTTTAACGAATTGCACGAATATGTGGCAGGATTGAAGCGGGCGATCAAAACCCCGTCGGAAGAGTACGAGAAAATCGGCCTCGAAAAAGACGGCAAGCGCCTGCAAATCAACAGCAATGTGCTGCAGATTGAAAACGAGCTGTATGCGCCTATTCGTCCTAAACGCGTAACGCGCAGCGGTGAAACCCCGTCGGATGCGCTGCAGCGCGGCGGGATCGAATACATTGAAGTGCGTTCGCTGGATATCAACCCATTCTCACCGATTGGCGTTGATGAGCAGCAGATTCGCTTCCTGGATCTGTTTATGGTCTGGTGCGTGCTGGCGGATGCGCCGGAAATGAGTTCAGACGAACTGCTCTGTACCCGTACAAACTGGAATCGCGTGATTCTGGAAGGGCGTAAGCCGGGCCTGACGTTGGGTATCGGCTGCGAAACGGCACAGTTCCCGCTGACCAAAGTCGGCAAAGATCTGTTCCGCGATCTGAAGCGTGTTGCCCGCACAATGGACAGCATTGACGGCGGCGACGCGTATCAACAGATCTGCGACCAGCTGGTGGAATGTTTTGATAATCCGGAACTGACGTTCTCAGCGCGTATTCTGCGTTCTATGATCGATCAGGGCATTGGCGGCACGGGGCGTTCACTCTCAGCGGAGTATCGTGAGATGCTGATGCAGGAGCCGTTAGAAGTGCTGAGCGAAGCAGATTTTGCCGCGGAACGCGATGCGTCCGTGGTGCGTCAGAAAGAGGTTGAAGCGGCGGATACCGAGTCGTTTGAGACGTTTCTGGCGAAGCAGTCTTAAGCAGAAAAGAAAAAGGCCACATCGCTGTGGCCAAAATATACATCTCTGAATTCAGGGATGATGATAACAAATGCGCGTCTTTCATATACTCAGACGTGCATTCTGTAGAAGAGTTCAGTTTATTTTAAAAAAAATCACTGTCGGAGGTGACGTATGCCGTTATTAGATAGCTTTACTGTCGACCATACCCGTATGGAAGCACCTGCAGTACGCGTGGCGAAGACCATGCACACCCCGCACGGCGACACGATCACCGTCTTCGATCTGCGTTTCTGCGTGCCAAATAAAGAAGTGATGCCAGAGAAAGGCATTCATACCCTGGAACACCTGTTCGCCGGTTTCATGCGTGACCATCTGAACGGCAACGGCGTTGAGATCATCGACATCTCCCCTATGGGCTGCCGTACCGGTTTCTACATGAGCCTGATTGGCCAGCCGGAAGAGAAACGCGTCGCTGATGCGTGGAAAGCGGCGATGGAAGACGTGCTGAAGGTGAAAGAGCAGAACCAGATCCCTGAGCTGAACGTTTACCAGTGCGGTACTTACCAGATGCACTCTCTGGAAGAAGCGCAGGAAATCGCGCGTCACATCATTGAGCGTGATGTTCGCGTGAACAGCAACGAAGAGCTGGCCCTGCCAAAAGAAAAACTGCAGGAACTGCACATCTAGTGCACCTTTTCCCTCTCCCTCCGGGAGAGGGTAGGGTGAGGGTGGTTTAACCCCATGACCACAACCTCAACGTTCTCCTTTACCCATCGTCCCCTCGTTCCGTTCGCCCATGATTACGTTCATGGTGACAGCGAGCCGTGGCATGAGCACGACTGCGCGCAGCTGTTGCACATCCTGAGCGGCGTGGTACGGGTAGATACCGTCTCGGGCTGCTGGGTGGTACCGCCTGGCCGCGGCGTCTGGCTGCCGGCGGGCACTCGCCACTCGCTTCGCATCACCGGCAACGTGGCGGCGCGAACGCTGTTCATCGATCCGCTGGCGCGGGCCGATCTCCCGGCCACCTGCCAGATCGTGCAGATCGCGCCGCTGTTGCGCGAGCTGATCCTCGTCTCTCTTGCTTTACCTGAATCGTACTCGCCCGGCAGCCGGGATGAACGCGTTTATGAACTCATTCTCGATGAAATCCGCACTATGCCGGTGCTGCCGTTTCACCTGCCGGAGCCGGAAAGCGAGGCGTTACGCCACCTGTGTCTGCTAATCCGGCAAAACGCGGGGGAGAGCTGGAGCGGCGCGCAGGCCGCGAGCATGATGAACATGAGCGAGCGCACCCTGAACCGCCATTTTCAGCAGCAGACGGGATTAAGCTACGGCGAGTGGCTGAGAAGGGCGCGCCTGCTGGAAGCCTTAGTGCGGCTGGCGCAGGGCCAGCCGGTACTGCGCGTGGCGCTGGATCTGGGGTACGGCAGCCACAGCGCCTTTACGGCCATGTTTCGCCGGGTGATGGGCATCTCCCCCAGCGATTACTTTAAGAACGACTGACGGCGTTTAAGAGCGCCTGAAGCGACGCGCGCGCCACGTCGCTGTCGATGCCCACGCCCCAGCGGCTGCTCCCGTCCTGGAACAGGCAGCGGATGTAGGCCACCGAGCGGCTGTCGCTGCGTTCGCCTAACGTATGCTCGTGATAATCCTTAATCACGAACGGGGCGTTGACCCAGCGGCTTAAGCCCTGAGCGGCGGCGGAGAGCAGACCGTTACCCTGACCTTCCAGCTGACGCGTTCCCCCCTGCGTAGCGATGCTTGCCGTCAAACGCAGCTGGCCGTCCTGCTGGCTGTCGCTGCGGTAGGATTGCAACGCAAACTGCGGCGTGGCGACCAGGCCGTAGCGGGTGCGGAACAGCTGCCACAGCGCATTTTGCGTCATCTCTTTTCCGTGGCGATCGGTTTCCTGCTGCACGTGCTGACTGAAATCCTGCTGCAGGGCGCGAGGTAATTTCAGACCATGATTCTGTTCGATGAGCCACGCGCTGCCGCTTTTCCCTGACTGGCTGTTTACGCGGATCACCGCTTCGTAGGTGCAGCCAATATCCTGCGGATCGACGGGCAGATACGGCATCTCCCAGCGATCGCCAGGCCTGCGGGCATCAAAGCCTTTTTTGATCGCATCCTGGTGCGAGCCGGAGAAGGCGGTATAGGCCAGTCGTCCGGCCCACGGGTGGCGCGGATGCACCGGCAGCTGGTTGCAGGCTTCCACCACTTCCACCACCCGGTTCATATCGCTAAAGTCCAGATTCGGGCTAACCCCCTGGCTGTAGAGGTTCATTGCCAGCGTCACCAGGCAGACGTTGCCCGTACGTTCCCCGTTACCAAACAGACAGCCCTCCACGCGGTCAGCTCCCGCCATTACGGCCAGCTCCGCGCAGGCAACGCCGGTACCGCGGTCGTTATGCGGATGCACGCTGATGCAGACATCCCGGCGGCGGCTGAAGTGGCGACAGAAATACTCGATCTGGTCGGCATAGACGTTCGGCGTGCTCACTTCGACGGTTGCGGGTAAGTTGATCACCATCGGGCGTTCGTCGCACGGCTGCCAGATTTCCGCCACGGCTTCACAAATCTCCAGCGCAAACTCCGGCTCGGTAAAGCAGAAGGTCTCCGGGGAATACTGATACTGCCAGCGGGTGTCTGGGTTCTCTTCACAAAGCTGACGAATAAGCCGCGTGGATCGCGTCGCCAGCTCGACGACTTGCGTTTTCTCCATGCCGAATACCAGGCGGCGGAACAGCGGGGCGGTGGCGTTATACAGATGGACGGTGGCCTGTTTCGCACCGCGCAGGGATTCGAAAGTGCGATGGATGAGATCTTCCCGCGCCTGGGTTAATACCTGAATCGTGACGTCATCCGGGATGCGGTTCTCTTCAATCAGCTGGCGAACAAAGTTGAAGTCCGTCTGCGAGGCGGACGGGAAAGCCACCTCAATTTCTTTGAATCCGCAGCCCAGCAGCAGATCCCAGAACTGCAGCTTGCGGGTGCTGTCCATCGGCTCGGCAAGGGCCTGGTTACCGTCGCGCAGGTCGGTTGAGAGCCAGCGCGGCGCGCGGGTGATACGTCGCTCCGGCCAGCGTCGGTCGGGAAGGGAAAGGGTCGGATAGGGTTGGTACTTGTCGGCGGGTGTGTTCAGCATGATGCGCTCCTGTTGTCTTTTCACTATCGTGAATTGATTTCAGGAGCGCTGCTTTATCGAAACTGACAATCGCTGTCGCGTTCCGGACAACGCGATTTAGTGCGCCCCACCGCCGCCGCTACCGGCGCCAAACGGTGGTTTAGCAAACCACACCAGCCCCAGCAGGACGATAAAGATCCCCGCCGATATCCAGAAAATCTCGTTGGCCGAGATAATCAGACCCTGGTTGGTGATCTGCTGGGCGATCCAGCCGGACGCCTGCTGTTCCGTCATACCCATTCCCTGAAGCTGGTTGTACATCTCCCTGGAGTTCGGATTGAACGGGTTCACCGCTTCGGTCAACTGGGCATGGTGCATCGATTCACGGTTAGTCCACAGGGTGGTGGTGATCGACGTACCAATCGAGCCCGCCAGCGTTCGCGTAAAGTTCGACAGGCTCGATGCGGCCGCCATGCGCTCAGGCGGTAAACCGGAAAGCGTGATGGTGGTCAGTGGCATAAAGAAACACGCCACGGCAAAGCCCTGAATAAACTGCGGCCACGCGGACGCGCCAAAGTCCATTCCCGGTTCGAACGTATACGCACGCCAGTAGAAGCACACGGCGTACATGATAAAGCTGAACGTCACCAGCCGGCGCATGTCGAGCTTGTGGGCGAAGCGGCCAATAATCGGCGACAGCAGAACCGGAATCAATCCAACCGGCGCCGAGGCTAAACCTGCCCAGGTTGCGGTGTAGCCGTATACCTCCTGCAACAGCTGCGGCAGCAGTACAATCGCGCCGAAGTAGAGCATGTAGGCGAGGCTGATACACAGACAGCCTATGGTGAAGTTTCGCGACTTAAACAGCGACAGGTCGACTATCGGGTTATCGTCCGTCAGCTCCCAGACAATCAGGAAGCTCAGCGACACCACCGCGACAATCGTCAGGATGATGATCTCCCTGGAGTTGAACCAGTCCAGCTCTTTGCCCTGGTCGAGCATGACCTGCAGGCTACCGATGCCGACAACCAGCAGTGCCAAACCAATGGCGTCGATACGCCGCTGTTCCGTCCGGGTTTCTCTGCCGCGCAGCGACTGGAGCGTCATCATTACCACGATGGCGCCAATCGGTACGTTGATGAAGAAGATCCAGCCCCAGTGATAGTTGTCGCTGATATAGCCGCCTAAGATAGGTCCGCAAATCGGCGCGACAATCACGGTCATTGACCACAGCGCCAGCGCGATGGAGCGCTTGGCGGGCGGGTAGTTGTTCAGCAGTAAACTCTGCGACAGCGGAATCAGCGGTCCGGCAACGATCCCCTGAATGACGCGGAAGAAAATCAGCATCGTCAGGCTGCTGGACATGCCGCACGCCCAGGAGGCAAGAACGAACAATATCGTCGACCAGAGAAACAGCTTCACTTCACCGACGCGCTTTGCCAGCCAGCCGGTAATCGGAATGGAGATGGCGTTTGCCACCCCAAACGAGGTAATGACCCAGGTCCCCTGGCTCAGCGACGAGCCAAGGTTACCGGCGATAGTCGGGATCGCCACGTTTGCGATGGTGGAGTCCAGCACCTGCATGAATGTCGCCAGCGACAGCGCGATGGTCATAATGACCAGCTGCGCGCCTTCCAGCGGTTTTTGCGGCTTTTGCTGTTGCATAACGCTCACCTTCGGATTAACCGGCGTTTGCCTTCACGATGTCATCGATCAGCTTGTTGACCGGATCGAGGCTAATTTCACGGGCGTTACTTTCATAAGCCGGGCTGCTGCGCACCTGGCTTGCCAGGATCTGGCCGTCGCGGTTGGCGGTGTCGACCGTCACCAGCGTAGAGAGGCCAATACGCAGCGGGTGATCCGCCAGCTGTTTGGCATCCAGCTCAATACGCACGGGCAGACGCTGAACCACTTTGATCCAGTTACCGGTGGCGTTTTGCGCAGGCAGCAGGGAGAAAGCGCTGCCGGTCCCCATGTCCAGACCGACCACTTTACCGGTGTACTTCACGTCATCGCCGTAGATGTCGCTGACTACCGTCGCGCTCTGGCCGATACGCATATGGGCAAGCTGCGTCTCTTTAAAGTTGGCGTCTACCCACAGATTGTCCGCCGGCACGACCGCCATCAGCGGCGTGGTTGGGCTAATCTGCGCCCCTGGCTGGACTGAACGACGGGAGACATAGCCGGTCATCGGACTGACGATTTTGGTACGCTGCAGGGCAAGCCACGCGTTGCGCACTTCGGTCGCCGCCTGCTGTACGGCAGGCTGGTTTTCCAGGCTGGTGCCCAGCACCATCGCCTGGTTGGCGTTGTATTGTTGAATGGCTACATCCAGCTGTGCCTGAGCGCTGGCAACGGCGTCGCGGGCGTGCTGCAGCTCTTCACGGCCAATCAGGTTGGCGGTGCCGAGCGGAACGCGGCGGTTCAGGTCGCTCTGCGCCTGCGCCAGCGCCGTTTTCTGCACGTCGATGTTGGCCTGCAGCTGTTTGCTGTTGATCATCAGTTGGCGGGTCTGACGGACGCTGGAGGCCAGCGCGGTCTGTGCTTTTTCAAACGCCTGCTGGGCGTCGGTTGGATCGAGGGTCACCAACACATCGCCTTTTTGCACAAAGTCGGTATTGTCAGCCCAGACTTTCGTCACGCTGCCCGACACCTGCGCCATAATTTGTACCTGGTTCCCTGCCACGTACGCGTCGTCAGTCTCTTCAGCATGACGCAGTACTAAAAACCAATAGATCCCATATGCCACGGCAATAATGATAAAGAGCAAGGTCAACAGAAGAAGGGCGCTCTTACGTTTGCCTTTCTTGTTGGCCGGTTGCTGCGGGGTAGTGCTCTCCGCATTTGCGCTCATTGTTGTTCTCCACGATCTTCTTATTTTCACATCGGCTGAGCCGACCTGTTGTCAGAAAGGCCAGCACTGTGACGTGCTGGCCTGTCGGTTTTCTTATGAATCTGGAATAGTGAGCGTGTCGTCGCGTTAGCGCAGCGCCTCAAGAACGGCGCCGTCTTCATCCATCTGGTCCAGACGGGTGAGCAGCTTGCGAGTGATGTGCTCAAGCTGGTCGCGCTCGGCGGTGCTGAGGGCAGACCAGAGTTTGTGCAGGCAATTGTGCTGAGGTGGCAGCACCTCGCGCAGGAACTGGTGACCTTTATCGGTCAGTTGCAGATGCAGGCAGCGGCGATCGTTGTCGCTTTCACGGCGCTCAATCCAGCCGCGCTTTTCGAGTTCATCGGCAATACGGGTCGCATTGGTACGGGAGGAGCCCAGCGCGCAGCTCAGTTCGGAAGGCTGAATGCTGTGATTTTCCTGAGACTCCAGCGTAATCAACGCCATAAACAACGTCTCGTTAATCCCTTGAGCTTTCAGCATTTTATTACGGTTTTCCAGTAGCTTACCCTGCATGTGCATGCACAGGCGAGTCAGCAGAATTTCCTGATACGGGAAGTCCTCATGGCGACTGGCGCGGAATTTAAGCATTTGTTCAATGGGCGTAAACGAACTATCCATTTGGGCATAACCTCATTAATTGCAGCCGATATAGTAACGATAGTGACAAATAATGTAAATGAATTATTTGTGCGGTTATATCCGCCAAACTTATGTCACCATCAGAAAGCGCCGGGTAAGTCCGTGACCCGGTGAGCACAGAAAGCGTTGGGTGTGAACCCGCTGAAGAGAGGATGTGAGGACTGGGGTCTGAACTATTCATGCCAATTGTAAATATGTCACCCACATTAAAATTTCTGGGATAAATGATTACGTTTACATTAACAGAGTGAAGGGCCTCTTAACACCCTAAGAGGCCAACTCAATGTAAATGTTAGTTAATTGCATCCTGACGGTGATAACCGCGCCACCATACTAGCAGGTTGAGGGTAGCGACGATGGCCCCGATCGCGCATACCCCCGACCAGCCCGCATGCTGCCACGCCGACGCTGAAATAAGCGAACCCGCCGCGCCGCCGATGAAGTAGCTGGTCATGTATCCGGCCGTCAGGCGGTTACGCGCCTCTGGCTTCACGCGATAGATGACGGTCTGATTGGTGATGTGAACGCCCTGAACGGTGAGATCGAGCACCAGGATACCGACAATCAGCGCCAGCACCGAGATGTGTCCGTACCAGATCGCCGCCCAGGAGAGCAGAAGTAAAACCAGCCCTGCGGAGGTGGTCAGGTGGGATTTGCCCTTGTCGGCCAGCCCGCCAGCGGGGCGTGCGCCCAGCGCGCCTGCGGCGCCGGCCAGGCCGAACAGGCCAATCACCCCTTCGGAATAGTTGAACGGCGGCGCGGCCAGCAGAAACGCCATCGACGTCCAGAGAATGCTGAAGTTAGCGAAGGTGAAACAGCCCAGCAGGGCGCGGGTGCGCAGAAGCTTGTCCTGCGTAAACAGGCTGAAAACGGAGGCCAGCAGCTGAGGATAGTTCAGGTGGTTTTCCTGCTTCACTTTTGGCAGCCCGCGCCACAGCGCCAGCGCCATGATGACCATCAGCACGCTCGCCACCCAGTATACGGTGCGCCAGCCGCCGAGGCTTGCCAGCAGCCCTGCAACGGTACGCGCCAGCAAAATCCCCAGCAGCAGGCCGCTCATGATGGTGCCCACCACCTTGCCGCGTTTTTCCGGGGAGGCGAGGGTTGCGGCGAGCGGGACCAGGATTTGCGCCACCACGGAGAACAGCCCCGTAAGCGCGGTTCCGACGATCATCATCGTCAGCGACTGGCTGCTGGCGGTGATCAGCATCCCACCGGCGGCCAGCAGGGTCATGGAGACGATCAGCATTCGGCGTTCAAACATATCGCCGAGCGGCACCAGGAACAGCAGCCCGGCGGCATAGCCTAGCTGTGCTGCGGTAACGATAAAGCCTGCGGAGCTGGCAGAGAGATTGAACGCGCGGGCGATGGTGTCGAGAAGAGGCTGCGCGTAATAGTTGCTGGCGACCGCCAGACCCGTTGCCACGGACATTAAAAGGATGAGTGCGGGGCTAAGCCCTTGAGTTGTTTTTGTCATTAGTTTCAGGAATCGTTAGTTGAGTGATTATTTTTCCGGAAACCATAATAGCTAATGATTGTAAATAGTGGGGGATTGTTGGGTGATGTATTGTGCGGTTTAGGTGAATGGTGCGGTCTGGTGCCCTCACCCTAACCCTCTCCCACAGGGAGAGGGAACGCTAGCAGAGAGCCGGGGCGAGGGAAAATGTTTTACTTCTGCGCTTCAAGCGCCTCTTTCACCCAGCCGTCAAACTGCTGCTGGTGGGCCTTGATCCAGCCGTCGACGTGGCCTTTCACATCCGCTTCAGACGATTTGCCCGCATGCATCATCGCGTTCTGGGCATTGATGTCCGCCAGCGGCAGCTTCATTACCGAGAACAGCTTCGCCGCCGCCGGGTTTTTCTCCGCCCAGGCTTTGTTGGCCACGATATGCATGGTGTTCACCGGGAAGCCGTAGTTCATGCCGTTCGGCAGTTTGGTGTCGATATCCTTCTGCTCGCCCGGAAGGGAGGAGAACGGCACCTGCAGCCACACCACGTCTTTGCCCGGCTTCAGCACGTCGCTCACCCAGTAAGGCGTCCAGGTGTAGTAGATCACCGGTTTACCCTCTTTGAAGCGGGCAATGGTGTCGGCCATCATCGCTGAATAGTTGCCGTGGCTCACGTCGACCGTTTTCGCCAGATCGAAAGCTTTGTTCTGGTGGTTAATCACCGCTTCACAGCCCCAGCCCGGCGAGCAGCCCATCATGTCGGCCTTGCCGTCACCGTTGGTGTCAAACAGTTTGGCGATCTTTGGATCTTTCAGCTGTTCAATGTTGGTGATGTGGTACTTATCGGCGGTTTTCTTGTCGATCAGATATCCCTGCGCTGCGCCCGTCACGAAGGTGCCTTCGCGGTAGAACTTCTTGTCGCCACCGGCGGCGGCATACATGTCGTCGTGCAGCGGCTGCCAGTTCACCGCGGTAAAGGTGGCGTCACCGGAGGCAATCGACGTGTAGCCTACGTTGTAGTCCACTTCGCTCGGCGTGTTAACCGTGTAGCCCAGCTTCTCCAGCGCGCGGCTGACGATCAGAGTCTGGAAGCTCTCTTCCGAAATGGTGCTCTGCACCGGCTGTACGGTAATGCCTTTGCCAGGCAGGTCAGCCGCAAACGCGCTGGTGGAGACAAGGGTGGCAAACGCTGTGGCAAAAAGTACGTTATGTCGCATCGTTGTTCCTTATTTTGATTTCGTGAAAGGGCGGGTGAGTAACCCGACAGGGCCGGTGGTATACCAGCGACGGTTGCCGCGACTGCGTGAATCACGGCCGACGGCCTGGGTCAGGCGGTCAAGGATAATGGCGAGGATCACAATGCCGACGCCGCCGACGGTGGCCAGCCCCATGTCGAGACGGCCAATGCCGCGCAGCACCATCTGGCCCAGACCGCCAACGGCGATCATCGAGGCGATCACCACCATAGACAGGGCCAGCATCAGCGTCTGGTTAACGCCCGCCATGATGGTTGGCATCGCCAGCGGAAGCTGAACTTTGAACAGCATCTGGCGCGGGCTGGCACCGAACGAGCGTGACGCTTCGATCAGGTCCGCAGGCACCTGGTTAATCCCCAGAATGGTCAGACGAATAATCGGCGGCAGGGCGAAGATAATAGTCACCACCACGCCCGGCACGTTGCCGATGCCGAACAGCATTACGATAGGCACCAGATAGACGAACGCCGGGGTGGTCTGCATCGCATCCAGCAGCGGACGAATAATCTTCGCCGCCCGCGGGCTGCGCGCCAGCCAGATCCCCATCGGCAGGCCGATGACAATGCAGAAGAGCAGAGCGGTCAGTACCAGCGCCAGGGTGATCATCGCCTGCGACCACGCCCCAATCGCGCCGATGGCAATCAGCGAAATCAGCGTGGCGACCCCCATCCCCGCGCTACCGAACTGCCAGGCAATCAGGGAGAACAGGATAATCGCCACCGGCGCCGGCATGCCCAGCATCAGCTGCTGGAAGCCGTTCAGGATGTAATCCACCGGGACGCGGATCCCCTGGAAGACCGGACGGAAGTGCGTGACCACCCAGTCGATCCCCTCTGTGACCCAGCTGTCCAGCGGGATCAGCGTTTTATGGAACGGATCCATGATGTTGAAATGTTCTGGCGCAGGCGCGGGTGCGCTGTTCAGCCAGTCTGCCGCGCCGCCGCCATCGGCAGGAGCGGGCGTGGAACCCCACGCGTCGGTGGATTGCGCAGCGCTGTCCGCTGCCTCAGTGGCGCCCCACGGGTTAGATTGATCGGTCATTGTTTGCCCCCTCGCGATCTAAAGCCTGCAGCAGCATCCGTTTTGAGATGATGCCGACGTACTGTTGTTCCTCACCGACGACCGGCACGGCGCACGGCGCCTGGCCTACGTGAGAGAGCAACTCGCTGAGCGGCGTTTCGGCGTCCACGGCAAGCGGAGCGTCAATTAACGCCGCATCGATTCCCTGGTTCTCAGTGAGAGCCGTTTTCAGGGAGTCGATGGAGACAATGCCAACAAATTTATTGCCGCGTTCAACCAGATATCCGTATTCACGGTCTTCGTCCTGCAGCAGCTTAAGCGCCGAGCGCGGGCCGAAGCCTGGCGTTTTACGGATAATGCCGTTTGGCGTTCGACGGGCAATATCTTTGGCGCTAAAGACCTGGCTAATATCCACGCCGCGGAAGAAGGTGCGGACATAATCGTTCGCCGGATTATTGAGAATTTCATCCGGCGTGCCGACCTGCACCACTTCACCGTTTTGCATAATGGCAATGCGGTCGCCAATACGCATGGCTTCATCCAGATCGTGGGAAATAAAGACAATAGTTCGCTGATGTTTAGCCTGTAATTTTACCAGCTCATCCTGCATCTCGGTACGAATTAACGGATCGAGGGCAGAGAAGGCTTCATCCATTAATAATATGTCTGGATTAATGGCTAATGCACGGGCTAATCCTACGCGTTGACGCATACCGCCGGAAAGTTCATCCGGATACGCATGCGCATAATTTTCCAGCCCGACCTGACGCAGCGCATCAAGGGCTTTTTCCTCACGTTCCTGAGCCGGCGTGCCGGCTAATTCCATGCCGAAAGCGGTATTATCCAGCACCGTCATGTGCGGCATCAGCGCGAATGACTGGAACACCATTGCAATCTTCTTTCTGCGCACCTCGCGAAGCTCTGCGTCTGATATTCTGGCGATATCCACGCCGTCAATCAGCACCTGTCCGCGGGTGGGTTCAATCAGGCGATTGAGAAGGCGAACCATAGTGGATTTACCCGAACCGGATAATCCCATGATGACAAAAATCTCGCCTTCTTCAATGGCCAGACTGGCGTCTTTAACGCCAAGCGATAGCCCGGTTTTTTCCAGAATTTGCTCTTTCGTAAGGCCTTTCTCAATATATTTGAATGCGCGCTGCGGATGCTCGCCAAATACTTTATAAAGATTTTTCACTTCTAATTTAATTGCCATGCAATAGAGAGTGTCCTGTTATTTGTTTATGCCGATATGATTACCATGGTAAATTGTTAACGGGCATAACCCTAACATACTGAGAATCTGAGACAACCCTGAGTCGGGATGAAGGCAAAATTTTGACGCAAGCGAAACGGCTGAATTTCCCATGAATAAAGGGCTGAGGGCGATTTGAATTTTTCTCAATTTTTTGCTGCTGCATCGTGAAATTTCGCCTGAACCGGAATGATTCAGGCGAATATGACGTGGAAATTACAGTGTAGTTGTTTTGTAAATATTAGAGTGGGAATTGTTGGGTTTATATTAAATTAACGAACGTTAGCGTTCATCAAAAATCCCAGTCTTCATCCTCGGTTTCCACCGCTTTGCCCATCACGTACGATGAGCCCGATCCCGAGAAGAAATCGTGGTTTTCGTCGGCATTGGGCGACAGCGCGGCCAGAATCGCCGGGTTCACCTCCGCCATCTCCGGCGGGAACAGCGCGTCGTAGCCCAGGTTCATCAGCGCCTTGTTGGCGTTGTAGCAGAGGAAGGCCTTCACGTCGTCCTCCCAGCCGGTTCCGGCGTAGAGTTCCTCCGTATAGCTCAGCTCGTTGTCGTACAGATCCATCAGCAAATCGAGCGCAAAGCCTTTAAGCTCCTCGCGCTTCGCCTCGCTGACTTTCTCCAGCCCTTTCTGGTACTTATAGCCGATGTAATACCCGTGCACCGCTTCATCACGAATGATGAGCCGAATCAAATCGGCGGTGTTGGTGAGCTTGCCCCGGCTAGACCAGTACATGGGCAGCCAGAAGCCGGAATAAAAGAGGAAAGATTCCAGGAACACGCTGGCGATCTTCTTCTTCAGCGGCTCGTCGGCGCGGTAATATTCCAGAACCAGCTTTGCCTTTCTCTGTAATGACTCGCTCTCTTCACTCCAGGCGTAGGCTGCGTCCACGTCTTTGGTCTGGCACAGGGTCGAGAAAATCGAGCTGTAGGAGCGGGCATGCACCGCCTCCATAAAGCTGATGTTCGACATCACCGCCTCTTCGTGCGGCGTCAGCGCGTCGCTCATCAGAGCCGGTGCACCGACGGTATTCTGAATGGTGTCCAGCAGCGTCAGGCCGGTAAAGACGCGGATCGTCAGCTGCTGTTCGGCGTGGCCGAGCGTTTGCCAGGCCGGAATATCGTTGGAGAGCGGAACCTTTTCCGGCAGCCAGAAGTTGCTGGTCAGGCGGTTCCACACCTCCAGGTCTTTATCGTCCTGAATCTTGTTCCAGTTAACGGCACTCACGCGTGACAGTTTCATCCTTTCTCCTTACAGCGCGCAGGACACGCAGCCTTCGATTTCGGTGCCTTCCAGCGCAAGCTGGCGCAGGCGAATGTAGTAGAGCGTTTTGATGCCTTTCTTCCAGGCGTAGATTTGCGCTCTGTTGATATCCCGCGTGGTGGCGGTGTCCGGGAAGAACAGCGTCAGCGACAGCCCCTGATCCACATGTTTTGTTGCCTCCGCGTAGGTATCGATGATTTTCTCCGGGCCGATCTCATACGCGTCCTGATACAGCGCCAGGTTCTCATTGGTCATAAACGGGGCAGGGTAGTAGACGCGACCGGTTTTACCTTCTTTGCGAATTTCAATTTTCGACACGATCGGGTGAATGCTCGACGTGGCGTGGTTGATGTAGGAAATCGATCCGGTCGGCGGCACCGCCTGCAGGTTCTGGTTATAGATACCATGGCGCATCACGTCGTCACGCAGCTGCTGCCACATCTCGCGCGTCGGCAGGGTAATCCCCGCGCGGGCAAACAGTTCGCGTACTTTTTCGGTTTTCGGCTGCCAGTCGCCTTCAAGATACTGGCTGAAATATTCCCCGCTGGCGTAACGGGACTGTTCAAAGCCTGCGAATCGCTGGCTGCGTTCGCGCGCCAGCATCATCGAGGTGTGCAGCGCGTGCCAGGTAATGGTGTAGAAATAGAGGTTGGTGAAATCCAGCCCTTCCGGACTGCCGTAGGCGATGCCTTCGCGCGCCAGATAGCCGTGCAGGTTCATCTGCCCCAGACCGATGGCGTGCGACGCGGCGTTGCCCGCTTCAATAGACGGTACGCTGCGGATGTGGCTCATGTCCGACACCGCCGTCAGCCCGCGGATGGCGGTCTCCACCGTGCGGCCAAAGTCGGGGGAATCCATGGTGTGGGCAATATTCAGCGACCCGAGGTTGCAGGAGATATCCTTGCCGATGTCCGCGTAGTCCAGGTTTTCGTCGTAGGCTGACGCGCTGTTGACCTGCAAAATCTCCGAGCACAGGTTGCTCATGTTGATGCGCCCGGCAATCGGGTTTGCGCGGTTCACCGTGTCCTCGTACATGATGTACGGATAGCCGGACTCAAACTGGATCTCCGCAAGCGTCTGGAAGAAATCGCGGGCATTGATGGTTTTTTTGCGGATGCGATCGTCGACCAGCAGCTCGTCGTACAGCTCGCTGATGGCCACGTCGCCAAAGGCTTTGCCGTAGATTCGCTCAACGTCATACGGCGAGAAAAGCGCCATCTCGGCATTCTCTTTGGCGAGCTTAAAAGTGATATCCGGGATCACCACGCCGAGCGACAGCGTTTTGATGCGGATTTTTTCGTCGGCGTTTTCGCGCTTGGTATCGAGAAAGCGCAGAATATCCGGGTGGTGCGCGTGCAGGTAAACCGCCCCCGCGCCCTGGCGTGCGCCAAGCTGGTTGGCATAGGAGAAGGCATCTTCCAGCATCTTCATCACCGGGATCACGCCGGAGGACTGGTTTTCGATGCGCTTGATCGGCGCCCCCGCTTCACGCAGGTTCGAGAGCAGAAACGCCACGCCGCCGCCGCGTTTGGAAAGCTGCAGCGCCGAGTTCACCGCGCGGCCAATCGACTCCATATTGTCTTCGATACGCAGCAGGAAGCAGGAGACCAGCTCGCCGCGCTGGGCTTTGCCGCAGTTGAGGAAGGTCGGCGTGGCGGGCTGGAAGCGTCCGGAGAGGATCTCGTCGGCGAGCTGCTCCGCCAGCGCTTCATCACCCTGCGCCAGCGTCAGCGCCACCATCACCACGCGATCTTCAAAGCTCTCTAAGTAGCGCTTGCCGTCAAAGGTCTTCAGCGTGTAGCTGGTGTAATACTTCCACGCGCCGAGGAAGGTCTGGAAACGAAAGCCGCTGGCGTGGGCGCGTTCAAACAGCGTCACCACAAAGGCGCGGTCGTAGCGGGTCAGCACGCGTTCTTCGTAGTAGCCTTCTTTAACCAGATAGTCGAGACGTTCATTCTGGCTCGCGAACGTCACACTGTTGGGCCGCACGTGGGCGGCAAAAAAGGCGTCCACCGCCTCACGATCTTTATCGAACTGGATGCGCCCCTCCCGATCGTAGAGGTTAAGCATGGCGTTTAATGCGTGGTAATCCGGCGTCGCCTGCATTACCCGTTCTGCGGTTGTCGTTGCCAAAATTCGTTCACTCCTTTACGCACATTTTCGACGTCCTGCTGCGTCCCCATCAGTTCAAAGCGATAGAGATACGGCACGCCGCATTTTTGAGAAATGACATCCCCGGCGCGGCCGAAGGCATCGCCGAAATTGCGATTCCCCGCCGCGATCACTCCGCGAATCAGCCCGCGGTTGTGAGGATCGTTTAGAAAGCGGATCACCTGGCGAGGCACGGCTCCTGCCGTGCCGCCGCCGCCATAGCTGGGCACCACCAGTATGTAAGGTTCATCTACCCGGATCCGCTCCCGCTCGTTCAGCGGAATGCGCACCGCAGGCAGCCCGACGCGCTCAATAAAGCGGAGCGTGTTTTCCGAGCTGCTGGAGAAGTAGACCAGCCCGCTCATGCACGTGTGGCCTGAGCGCTCAGGCGGTTAATCATGTCCGGGCGGAAGCCGGACCAGCTTGTCTCCCCGGCGACCACCACCGGAAGCTGACGAAAACCCTGCTTGCGCAGGGTATCTGCGGCCTCGGGGACCTGGTCAACATTCACCATTTCAAACGCCACGCCGCGGCTTTCCATTGCCCGTTTTGTCGCGTGGCACTGAACACAATCGTTACGAGTGTAAATAATAATGCTCATGATTCGTATTTCCATTTAAAATGAGGGTGCGGCGCGAATCATCGCGTCGGGTTGTATGTATCTTGCTAAAAGGAATACTAGATGTAGTTATCTTAAGTTTCAACCATACAAGATATGGGAAATTTAGATTAATATCGCCCCTGTGATGAGCACAGCGGGGCAGGGCAGGCTGTTCGGGTTTTTCAGGCTAACGGGCATAAAAAGCCCCGGCGCCTGAGGCTACCGGGGCAGAATACGCGGGGTTATTTACGCAGGCTGAGCAGGGCACCGACGAAGATGCCGACCGCTGCGACGGTTCCCAGAGTACATAGCGGTTTTTCACGCACGAAGGTCGTAGCACAGCTTGCCATATCGCAGGCAGCCTGCGTGGCGCGTGAACGTCCGTTCATACGGGCGCGAGTTTCACGGAGCAGAGACTGAGCCTTACGCTTTGCGGCATCCGCTTCGTCCTTCGCGTCACTTCCCCAGGACTTCAGCACCTCTTCCAGCGTGTCCGCTAATTGGCTGACATCATTACGAATATCCTGAGCGTCGTCATTAATATCGTTTCGGTTCGGTCTGTTAAACATACGATCCTCCGTAATTTTGTGTTCCCGTTCAGTTTAGTTCAGAAATTTAATATCTGAAGCGCATCACGCGTTATCGGGCAGTTTATGGACTATTCTGAAAGCCCTGCTATTGCTGAATACTGTAAGGTTGCCGGGCAGGAAAAGATAACGAGGAAAAGATATGTATTTACGACCTGACGAGGTGGCACGCGTTCTTGAAAAAGAGGGATTCACCATGGATGAGGTGACGCCAAAAGCGTATGGATATCGCCGCGGCGAGAATTATGTTTATGTTAATCGCGAAGCAAGAATGGGACGTACCGCTCTCATTATTCACCCGACGCTGAAAGACAGAAGTTTGTCATTTGCTGAGCCTGCCTCGGATATTAAAACCTGCGATCATTATCAGCAATTTCCGCTCTATTTAGGCGGTGAACGGCATGAGCATTATGGTATTCCGCACGGTTTCAGTTCGCGTATGGCGCTGGAGCGATTTTTGAAGGGACTGTTTGGCGACGTACAGTGAATCCGCGACTGGCGTGCGCCAGTCGCTTCACATCACGCTTTTGCCTGGCTGTACTGGCTGACCTTAAACAGGCGGCGGCAGTAGTCGAGGAAATAGCCGTAAACGGCTCCCATCAACATCGAAATAACAATATTCGAACTCACCGCCGCAGCGATCTGGTGCCAGTCTGCACCGACTGTCAGGAGAATGGCTACGTAAACCGGCGACTGGAACGTCACATACGCCAGAACGTCCGCCAGGTTTTTCACCCAGCCTGCTGGGCTGATACGACGCGCGAAACGCATTACCGCATCGCGGTATAAACCGTAAGGCCATGCAATAATAATATTGACCGGGATCGCCACCAGACGAGAAGAAAGCGACTGCTCGAAGGACATTCCGGAGAGGAATATTTCGATCAGCATGTTCACGACGGAACAGTAAACAACCATCGCGAAAGTATCCGCCACCGCGTGGCGCAGGCGAGATTGCGGCGAGAACATGTCTGAGCTCCTTGAGAAGAACACAAAAGAAACGATTTTCCTTCAGCGGTTAGTGCTTTAGGTTGGTTTGTTTGACGTGTATAGCGTATATCTCTGAGTTTGAACTAACAACTAGTGATTAATTTTTATTTAATCGCCTTTTGTCCACAAAATTCTCTAAAGTTGTTCGTTTTTTGTTCCGATCGTTATAATCTGTCTTTTTTGATGATTTTCGCATTAAAATCAATGAGTTGATTTCGTTAGTGGCGAAAGTAAGGAATCCTCCACCTGAAGCGGCGCAGTATGCTGTAATTTGGATTAAAGTTGGCCATTTATATTAATGGAGTGATTAGATTCATCGGTGTCCTGTCAGCACCTTGCGCTATTATTAATAGTGAGTTCTAGATATATTTACACTGATGCCCGTACGGAACCTTGGGTAGATATTTCAACTCAAATGAATTATTCTGTCGGCGATTTATCTATTTACCCCCCAAAGAAAAGGTTTCCAAATAATATGTCTTTGACGTTACAGAATCTTAATAATATCCGAACCCTGCGCGCCATGGCGCGTGAATTATCCCTGGACGTTCTTGAGGAAATGCTGGAAAAGGTCAGGGTCGTTACTGAAGAGAAACGCAGCGAGCTGACGGAATTAGAGCAGCAGCGTGCTGAGCAGCAGGAAAAAATTAATGCCCTGCTGGAGCTGATGAAAGCTGATGGTATTTCACCGACTGACCTGCTGGGTTCTGAACTGGCGCAGACGGGTAAGCCAGCGAAAAAGCGTAAGCCGCGTGAAGCAAAATATCGCTTTATTGACCAGAACGGCGAAGAGAAAACGTGGACCGGCCAGGGCCGCACGCCGAAGCCTATCGCCAGCGCGTTGGCAGACGGTAAATCACTGGATGATTTTCTGATCTGACGAATGAGCCGGGCGGAACACGCCGCCCGGCTGACTGTTCAGCAGACGCCGAAATCGCCTTCTTCGGTATAAGGCGCTACATCGGCGGCTTTCAGCGTATATTTCTCGCCTTGCTCATTGCTGGCCTGAACCGCCACAATGCTGTCATCGTTCACTTCGAGCACTTTCAGTTTCGGGCCGCCTTTACGCGGTTGCACATAATCACCGACAGAAAACATATTACCTCCTCATCGTTTTAGCGATCTTCACCTTAGCCCACGCATGACGCCGGGTACAGCGTATTTCACCGATTACTGCTTATGAGGTACGCCGGTTCCAGGGCATCACCTTGAGCAGTCGCGCCATGCCGCAAAAGCCCGTCACACCGGCGAACAGCAGCCCGGCTCCGACAAAACCGCTGAGCATGAAAAAGCCGCTGGAGACGCTATAGCCCAGCACCACGCCGCAGAGTATCAACAGCCCGGCGGCAATTTGCACCTGACGCATCAGCGGCAGCGGCTGGGATTTGTCTTCGACGGTCGGCAGTCCGGCCTGCTTCCAGCCCTGAATGCCCCCCTCGACCACAAATGCCTCTGCTGGCGCGGCGGCCTGAGCAAGGCGGTCGGCATTCCCCGACGTCCGGGCGCCGGACTGGCAGTGAAAAATCACCGTATCGCCCGCCTGCGCGTTAAGTACGCCGGGTAAGGTATCCAGCGGCACGGACCGCGCGGCGGGAATATGCTCGCGGGCGTACTCGTCGGCATCACGTATATCAATCAGTTTTGCGCCTTCAGCGACGCGGGCATTGGCCTGGCGCGGTGAAAGAAGAGGAAGTGACATGGCGACTCCTTACGGGCAATAAAGGGTTTTCAGGGTGCTGATAAGCTGATGTACCGCATTGTTTTTAATGGAATAGAGAATGCGCTGCGCGTCGCGAGTGCTGTCGATAAGCCCTTCCTCACGCATGCGCGCCAGATGCTGCGACGTGGCGGAAGGACTTAGCCCCGTGGCTCGCGCAAGCTCCCCCGCGCTGGTGCCGGGCGCTCCGCACAGGGTGCAGAGGATCAGCAGCCGACGGGGGTTGCTCATCGCTTTTAAGAGTGTGGCGGCCTGCCCGGCGCTGGCCTGAAGCTGTTCGAGTTCTGTCATAATAGTTTAGCGTTTACTTAATTAAGTAAATGCTAAACTAATCCGATGCATTAAACCAGCGTCAAAAGCGTAAAAGAGGGTAAACGCGAGACCCGGGACTGGTACAGACGAATAAACTGGCTATGCTTACAGCGTTCTCTTTATTATTTTCAATGGATTAGACTGAACGGAGTGTTTATATGGGATTTTGGCGTATTGTTTTTACGATCCTCATACCGCCGCTGGGCGTGCTGTTGGGTAAAGGGTTTGGCTGGGCGTTTATTATCAACATTCTTCTGACGCTGCTGGGCTACTTCCCCGGCCTCATTCATGCGTTTTGGGTACAGAGCAAAAGCTAGGCGCGCCACAGTAAATCGCTATAGATATCGGTCAGTACCCCCGCTGGACCAAACTGCTGCTTGATCCACCGCGTGACCTGGCCAGTTGCGGCATGCTGCGTGGCGAGCAGCATGCGCGAATCCTGACGCGGGTTATTGATTCGTCGGGTGACCAGCAGCCCCGCGTCTACCGCTTCGCGGGCCATGTATTCCGGCAAAAAGCCAATCCCTTCGCCCAGGATCTGACACTGACATTTGGTGTTAAAGTCCGGGACCAGAATCGCCTCCTGCCCGTGCAGCAGCCAGCCGACCTTTTTGTTAATGGTGTGCGCGGTATCTTCCACCATGATGTTGGGATACAGGCGCAGCTGGCTTTCCGCTATTGGCTCCGGGGTGAACGCCAGCGGGTGTTCCGGCGCGATGGCAAACACCCAGCGAATGGCGCCGATCTCGGTGTAATCAATCCCGCCGCCGTCCAGCAGCGTGTCCGGCGCGCCAATCGCGATGTTGGCCTGGTTGTTGATGATCGAATCCCAGACGCCGTTGTAGACCTCGGTGGTCACGGTGATCTGACAGGTGGGAAACTGCTTTTTCAGCACCTGCAGCAGCCGCGCCGTGTGGCGCGGCGTGTATAAAAGCTGGTTAATACAGATGCGCACCCGCGCCTCAATGCCCTGAGAAATGGTGTCAATCCCGCGCTTGATGGCGTGAAAGTCGTTAAGCAGGTCGGTGGCCTTACGGTAAAAGTAAAAACCGGACTCGGTCAGCTCGATGCTGCGCGTGCTGCGGACAAACAGCACCACGTCCAGCCCGGTCTCCATGCGCTTAATTGTGTAACTGATGGCAGAGGTCGTCACGCCCAGTTCGGCGGCGGCTTTGCTGAAGCTGCCGAAGCGTGCGGCGGTAGTAAAGGCCAGCAGGTTTTCCTCGGTAAAGATGGAATTCATATCTCACTTCCTTCAGCCATCAGTTTTGAACATATTTTAACAGCGTCGTTACAACGCATTTGAAGCCGATCACAGTTCTGACTCTTTGTCGAAGGCCGCATGCGGTAAGGCTTCGTCAGGTATAAGCATAATGCAGCCAGAAGCGCTAAAAAGCGGGGAAACATAAGAAAAAGGTTGCACAGACGCACGTTTTGACCGGTTTGTTGAATTTACCTCAACAATGAATTGACTGTCGATGAATCATTTTTAAGCGGATTCTTTTATCACCAGGCTGTTGCTATTCTCAGGTCAACAGAAATAAAAACATCGGGAGTCTGAATATGTCTGCGAACGAACTCGTTACTGAATTTCTGCTGGCGGCAGAAGAGGGCAATAGCGATGCGCTAAAAGCCTGTCTGGAAAAAGGCGTGGATATTAACGCCACCAATCGTCAGAAAAGAACTGCCGTTATTATTGCCAGCCTGAAAAAGCATTATGACTGCGTGGCGTTATTAATTGCCGCCGGGGCGGATATTGATAAACAGGATCAGACCTGCTTTAACCCCTTCCTCATTAGCTGCCTGACCAACGATATCACCCTGCTGCGCCTTGTCCTTCCGGCAAATCCGGATCTCGATCGCCTGACGCGCTTTGGCGGCGTCGGCATTACGCCAGCCAGTGAAAAAGGGCACGTGGAGATCGTTCGCGAGCTGCTGGAGAAAACGGATATCAACGTCAACCACACTAACTTTGTCGGCTGGACGCCGCTGCTGGAAGCGATCGTGCTCAACGACGGCGGCGCTAAGCAGCAGGAGATCGTGAAGCTGCTGTTGGATCACGGCGCGAACCCGCACATGACCGATAAATACGGTAAAACCCCGCTCGAACTGGCGCGGGAAAAAGGCTTCGATGCAATAGCTGACCTGCTGCTGGCGGCGGGCGCATAACGCATTCGGCCAGCCTTTTCCGGCTGGCCGCAAATTAAAACGCATTTTTACCGACGTGCATTTTGCACGACGGCGGCCCCCTTTTATCCGCGTTCAGGAGAAAATAATGCCCACAAAAATCGTCATAAAAAAGAACACATATTTTGACTCCGTCTCATTAATGTCCGTTTCCACCAAAGCCAATAAATTACCGGGCGTTGAGCAGGCGTTTGTCGCGATGGCGACGGAAATGAACAAAGGCGTATTAAAAAACCTCGGGCTATTAACGCCGGAATTAGCGGAAGCCAAAAACGGCGACCTGATGATCGTAATTAAAGGCGACGCGGCGAATGATGAAACGCTGGCGGCCATCGAAGCGCTGTTCACGCGTAAAGAGAGCGGCGGCACCCATGAAGCGCGCTACGCCACGATTGCCAGCGCCAAAACCCATCGCCCGGAGAGCAACCTCGCCGTGATTTCCGTCAACGGCACCTTCGCCGCCCGCGAAGCACGCCAGGCGCTGGAAAACGATCTTAACGTGATGCTGTTTTCCGATAACGTGTCGCTCGACGACGAGCTGGCGCTGAAGCAGCTGGCGCATAAGAAAGGGCTGCTGATGATGGGGCCGGACTGCGGCACCGCCATTATCAACGGCGCGGGACTGTGCTTTGCCAACGCGGTGCGCCGCGGACCGATTGGCATCGTCGGCGCCTCCGGCACCGGCAGCCAGGAGCTGAGCGTGCGCATTCACGAATTCGGCGGCGGCGTGTCGCAGCTGATCGGCACCGGCGGGCGCGATCTCAGCGAGAAAATCGGCGGCCTGATGATGCTCGACGCCATCGACATGCTGGAAGCGGACGACGCGACCCAGGTTATTGCGCTGATCTCCAAGCCGCCGGCTCCTGCGGTGGCAGAAAAGGTGCTGGCCCGAGCCAGAGCCTGCCGCAAGCCGGTGGTTATCTGCTTCCTCGGCCGCAGCGAACCGCCCGCCGATGACGACGGCCTGCAGTTTGCGCGCGGCACCAAAGAGGCGGCCCTGAAGGCGGTCCTGCTCACCGGCATCAATAAAGAGTCCCTCGATCTGCACCCGCTCAACTGGCCATTAATTGAAGAGGTGCGTGCCCGCCTGACCCCGCAGCAGAAGTACATTCGCGGCCTGTTCTGCGGCGGAACCCTGTGCGACGAGGCGATGTTCGCGGCGCTTGCGAAATTCGACGACGTTTACAGCAACATTCAGCCCGATCCGGCTAAGCGTCTGGGCGACGTCAATGTCAGTAAAGCCCACACCTTCCTCGACTTTGGCGACGATGACTTCACCAACGGCAAGCCGCACCCGATGATCGACCCGACCAACCGCATCAGCCGCCTGCTGCAGGAGGCGCGCGATCCGGAGGTGGGCGTCATCGTGATGGACTTCGTGCTGGGCTTCGGTGCGCACGAGGATCCGGTCGGCGTGATGATCGACGCTATCAAAGAGGCGCAGGCGATCGCGAAGGCCGAAAACCGTCCGCTGGAGATCCTCGGCTACGTGCTCGGCACCGATCAGGATCCGCAGTCGCTGGCGCAGCAGTGCCAGCAGTTGACCGACGCAGGCGTCATCTGGGCCAGCAGCAGCACCAACACCGGATTACTGGCACGCGAATTTGTCTGCAAAGGGGAGAAAGCATAATGACGACCTTATTCAACCAGCCGCTGAACGTGATTAACGTCGGCATTGCGATGTTCAGCGACGATCTTAAAAAACAGCACGTTCCCGTGACCCAGCTTGACTGGACGCCGCCGGGGCGGGGCAATATGCAGGTCGTTGAAGCGCTCGACCAGCTGGCGGAAAAACCGCTGGCGGAGAAAATCGCCGCCGCTAACCACATCGCCCTTGAGCGCATTATTCAGTCCCATCCGGTGCTGGTGGGCTATGACCAGGCTATTAACGTGGTGCCGGGCATGACCCGCACCACCATTCTGCACGCCGGTCCGCCTGTCGACTGGGAGAACATGTGCGGGGCGATGAAGGGGGCGGTCACCGGGGCGCTGGTGTTTGAAGGGCTGGCGAAAGATCTGGACGACGCGGCAAGGCTAGCTGCCTCCGGAGATATTACCTTCTCGCCGTGCCACGAGCACGACTGCGTGGGCTCGATGGCGGGCGTCACCTCCGCGTCGATGTTTATGCACATCGTTGAAAACAAAACCTACGGCAACCGCGCGTTCACCAACCTCAGCGAGCAGATGGCGAAGATCCTGCGCATGGGCGCTAACGACCAGAGCGTCATCGACCGCCTGATCTGGATGCGCGACGTGCTCGGCCCGATGCTGAGCGACGCGATGAAGATCGTCGGCGAAATCGACCTGCGCCTGATGCTGGCCCAGGCGCTGCACATGGGCGACGAGTGCCACAACCGCAACAACGCGGGCACCACGCTTCTTATTCAGGCGCTGACGCCGGGGCTGATTCAGGCGGGCTATCCGGTGGCGCAGCAGCGCGAGGTGTTCGAGTTTGTCGCCAGCAGCGACTACTTCTCCGGCCCGACGTGGATGGCGATGTGTAAGGCCGCGCTGGACGCCGCGCACGGCATTGAGTACAGCACCGTCGTCACCACCATGGCGCGTAACGGCTACGAGTTTGGCCTGCGCGTTTCCGGCCTGCCGGGGCAGTGGTTCACCGGCCCGGCGCAGCAGGTAATCGGCCCGATGTTCGCGGGCTATAAGCCGGAAGACTCCGGGCTGGACATCGGCGACAGCGCCATCACCGAAACCTACGGCATCGGCGGCTTTGCGATGGCGACGGCCCCGGCGATTGTCGCCCTGGTGGGCGGCACGGTGGATGAAGCCATCGACTTCTCGCGCCAGATGCGCGAAATCACCCTCGGCGAAAACCCGAACGTCACCATTCCGCTGCTCTCGTTTATGGGTATCCCGACCGCGATCGATATCACCAAAGTCGCCGGCAGCGGCATTCTGCCTGTGATTAACACCGCCATTGCCCATAAAGACGCGGGCATCGGCATGATTGGGGCGGGCATCGTTCACCCCCCGTTTAGC
>NZ_QFXN01000076.1:0-6865 GCF_003144775.1 Enterobacter sp. CGMCC 5087
AGGCGCTGTTGACCTTCCGCGATCGCTACTTTTTATAAGGCATGCATCCATGAAAAACATGAAACTGGAGTGGAAAAGAGGTGATTGGGCGGCGTATTTCGGGTTGATGACCAACAACCTGACCAATCTGCTGACCATGATGGGGCTGCTCATTTTTGTCGTCGGCATCCCGAAGGAGATTGTTTATGGACGCATCGCGCCGGCCTTCGGGCTGGCGGTGCTGGTCGCGAGTATTTGCTACGCCTGGTTCGGCATGCAGATGGCGCGCGCCACCGGGCGTACGGACGTGACCGCGCTGCCGTCCGGCCCGAGCGCGCCGTCGATTTTTACCGTGACCTTCCTGGTCCTGATGCCGGTGTATCAGCAGACCGGCGATGCGGACTTCGCGATCCAGATTGGCCTGGTGTGGTGCTTCGTGGAGGCGATGATCCTCGCGGGCGGTTCGTTCCTCGGTGAAACCATCCGCAAGATGATCCCGCGTACCGTGCTGCTGTCGTGCCTCTCCGGTTTGGGCCTGCTGCTGCTGGCGATGAACCCGATGCTGCAGGCGTTCGAAGCGCCGACCGTGTCGTTTATCGTGCTGCTGCTGATCTTCATCAACTGGTTCGGTAAAAAGCCGATTTTCGCCCGTATCCCGACCGGTCTGCTGCTGCTGATTGCCGGTACGGCACTGGCGTGGATCTCCGGCCTGCAAAGCCCGGAAGCGATTAAAGCGTCCATGTCATCCTTCGGCTTTAACCCGCCGGAAGTGCACGTGGACAGCTTCATGCAGGGCCTGCCGCACGCGCTGCCTTATCTGGCATCTGCCGTGCCGCTGGGGCTGGCGAACTACATCTTTGACCTGGAGAACATCGAAAGCGCCCACGCGGCGGGGGATGCGTACCCGACGCGCAAGGTGATGCTGGCTAACGGTCTGGCGTCGATGCTCGGCTGCCTGATGGGGAACCCGTTCCCGGTGACGGTCTACGTCGGCCACCCTGGCTGGAAAGCGATGGGGGCGAGCATCGGCTATACGCTGGCCTCCGGCGTGACCATGTTCATCGTGCCGCTGTTCGGACTGGGGGCGTTTATGCTCGCCATCATTCCGATGACCGCCATCGTGCCGATTCTGGTGTTTATCGGCGTCGTCACCGCCAACCAGGTGGTGAGGGAAACGCCCAAAGTGGAAGTGCCGGTGATCTTCATCTGCCTGTTCCCGTGGATCGCTAACTGGGCGCTGACCATGATGAACAGCGTGATGGGAGCGGCGGGCACGAATGCCGCCAAAATCGGTACCGACGTGCTGCACAGCAAAGGGATCTACTACGAAGGATTAGTCCATCTGGGGAACGGGGCTCCGCTTGCCAGCATGCTGTGGGGCTGTATCGCCATTTTCGCCATTATCAACAAACCGCTGCGCGGAGCCGTGGCCGCGGCGGGCGGGGCACTGCTGGCGCTGTTCGGGGTGATCCACGCCCCGGTGGTGGGTTTTGCCGAAGGCAGTTCGCTGATGTTCGTCACCGCGTATCTGATGATGGGCGGGATGTTTGTGGTGAAGCATGTGCTGGATAGTCGCGAAGCGGCGAGCGCGGCGGCACCGGTTTCTGAATCCTGATAATGCCTGATGCCCTCACCCTAACCCTCTCCCACAGGGAGAGGGAACGTTAATCCCCCTCCCTGTGGGAGAGGGCCGGGGTGAAGGCACCAGAACGCACCTTCGAAAGGAAACAAAATGAAAGAGCTTATGGTCGTCGCCATCGGCGGCAACAGCATTATCAAAGACAACGCCAGCCAGTCGGTTGAACATCAGGCGCAGGCGGTGAAAGCGGTAGCAGAGTCGGTGCTGGAAATGCTGGCCTCCGACTATGACATCGTGCTCACGCACGGCAATGGCCCCCAGGTGGGGCTGGATCTGCGCCGCGCCGAAATCGCCCACGAGCGGGAAGGGCTGCCGCTGACGCCGCTGGCAAACTGCGTGGCGGACACCCAGGGCGGGATTGGCTACCTGATCCAGCAGGCGCTCAACAATCGCCTGGCCGCTCGCGGGGAGCAAAAAGCGGTCACGGTCGTCACGCAGGTGGAGGTGGATAAAAACGATCCGGGCTTTACTCACCCTACCAAACCTATCGGTGCGTTCTTCACCGAGGCGCAGCGCGACGAGCTGCAGCGCGCACACCCGGACTGGCATTTTGTCGAGGATTCAGGCCGTGGCTACCGTCGCGTGGTGGCCTCACCGCAGCCGCTGCGTATTGTCGAGGCTGATGCCATCAAGGCCCTTACGCAAAAAGGCTTTGTGGTGATCGGCGCGGGCGGCGGCGGAATACCCGTGATTCGCAGCGAGCAGGGCGACTACCAGAGCGTCGACGCGGTGATTGATAAAGATCTCTCTACCGCGCTGCTGGCGCGGGAGATCGGCGCCGACGTGCTGGTGATCACCACCGGCGTGGAGAAGGTGTGCATTAACTTCGGCAAGCCGAACCAGCAGGCGCTGGACTCCGTCAGCGTGGCGCAGATGACGCGCTACAGGGAAGAGGGCCACTTCCCGGCGGGCAGTATGCTCCCCAAAATCGTCGCCTCGCTGGAATTTTTACACCACGGCGGCAGGCGCGTGATTATCACCTCGCCGGACTGCCTGCCCGCGGCGCTGCGCGGGGAAACCGGCACCCATATTGTTAATGAAGGAAGATAAGATGAGTGAAAACAAAAGCCGCCGCGAATTTATCAGCCAGAGCGGAAAAATGGTCACCGCCTGCGCGCTGTTTGGCACCACCGGATCCGTCGCGTATGCTGCTGACTCCGCGAAGCCAACCTGCGAGACGGGCAAACCGATGAGCATCACCGCGAAACATTACTATCTGGACAACGTGCTGCTGGAGGCCGGGTTCAACGTCGACGGCGGCGTGGCGACGAGCACCCGCACCGAGCTGAAAACGCTGGAGATTAACGACGGGAAGATCGTCGCCCTGCGCGATAACAAGCGCCACGCCGACGCCACGCTGCCGCACTACGACGCGGGCGGCAAGCTGATGCTCCCGGCGATGCGCGACATGCACATTCACCTGGATAAAACCTTTTATGGCGGTCCGTGGCGCTCCCTGAACCGCCCGGCGGGTACCACGATCCAGGATATGATCCGCCTCGAGCAGAAGCTGCTGCCGGAGCTACAGCCCTACACCCAGGAACGCGCGGAAAAGCTGATCGACCTGATCCAGTCTAAAGGCTCCACCATCGCCCGCAGCCACTGCAATATCGAGCCGACCTCCGGCCTGAAGAATCTGGAAAACCTGCAGGCGGTTTTATCGCGCCGTAAGCCCGGCTTTGACTGCGAAATCGTCGCTTTCCCGCAGCACGGCCTGCTGCTGTCGAACTCCGAAAAGCTGATGCGCGAGGCGATGCAGGCCGGAGCGCACTATGTGGGCGGGCTGGACCCAACCAACGTCGACGGCGCGATGGAGAAATCCCTCGACACTATGTTCCAGATTGCGCTGGACTACGATAAAGGGGTGGACATCCACCTGCACGAAACCAGCCCGGCAGGCGTGGCGGCGGTGAATTATATGGTCGAAACCGTGGAGAAAACGCCGGAGCTGAAGGGCAAGCTGACCATCAGCCACGCCTTCGCGCTGGCGACGCTCAACGAGCAGCAGGTGGATGAGATCGCCACCCGCATGGCGGCGCAGCAGGTGACCATCGCTTCCACGGTGCCGATTGGCACTCTGCATATGCCGCTGAAGCAGCTGCGCGAGAAGGGCGTGTTCGTGATGACGGGGACCGACAGCGTCATCGACCACTGGTCGCCGTACGGTCTGGGGGACATGCTGGAGAAAGCGAATCTTTACGCTCAGCTCTACATCCGCCCGAACGAGCAGACGCTCTCCCGCGCGCTCGGTATCGCCACCGGCGACGTGCTGCCGCTGAATGACAAAGGCGAGCGCGTGTGGCCAAAAGCGCAGGACGACGCCAGCTTTGTGCTGGTGGATGCCTCCTGCTCCGCCGAGGCCGTGGCGCGCATTTCTCCGCGCACCGCGACGTTCCATAAGGGCAACCTTGTCTGGGGCTCGGTGGGTTGACGTGCATTTCTCCCTCTCCCTGTGGGAGAGGGTTGGGGTGAGGGCATCAGGCCGCACTTCCATAGGTCGGGTAAGGCGAAGCCGCCACCCGACAATGCAGTATACTGCTATGCACATTCTTAAAGAGGGATCTGCCATGGCACAAAACATCTACGACAATCCGGCGTTTTTTGAAGGCTACGCCCGGCTTCCACGCTCGGTGCAGGGTCTGGACGGCGCGCCGGAGTGGCCCGCGCTTAAGGCCATGCTGCCTGATTTAACCGGCAAATCGGTTGTCGATCTCGGCTGCGGCTACGGCTGGTTCTGCCGCGCGGCGCGCGAGCTGGGTGCTGCTGACGTCACGGGGGTCGATATCTCAGAAAAGATGCTTGCCCGCGCAGCGGAGCTTACCGCTGACCCACAGATTCACTATCAGCGTAGCGATCTGGAATCTCTCAAGCTCAACGAGAACAGCCTCGATCTGGTCTACAGCTCGCTGGCGCTGCACTACCTGCCGGAACTGGATACGCTATTCGCCAGGGTCCAGCGCGCGCTCAAGCCCGGCGGCAGCCTGGTCTTTTCGATGGAGCACCCGATCTACACCTGCGCCACCCGTCAGGGCTGGCTGACCGACGATAACGGCGAGCGATACTGGGGCGTTAATCATTATCAGGATGAAGGCAAACGAATCAGCAACTGGCTGGCGGACGGGGTGGTGAAATACCACCGCACGCTGGGCACCACGCTTAACGCGCTGATCGGGGCCGGATTAACGATAAGCGACGTCAACGAGTGGGGTCCAGCGCAGGCGCAGATTGACTCCTGGCCCGCGCTGGCCGAAGAGGCGGAGCGCCCGATGCTGGTGCTGATCGCCGCCCGTAAGGCTCAGTAACCCACCTTATACACCCGCCCGCTCTGCACGCCTTCCACGCTGCGGCGATAGGCCTGCGCCACGGTCGCGGCGGGAACGCTCTCAAAGCCCGGGAAGAAGCCGTCGTAGGTTTCGACGGATTCGGTGAGTACCGTCGGGCTAATCAGGTTGATGCGGATCCCGCGCGGCAGCTCGCAGGCTGCAGCGCGGACAAACCCTTCCAGCGCCGCGTTTACCGTGGTGGCATTCACGCCCTGGGCAATAGGCTCGTGCGCCACGATGCCGCTAATCAGGGTGATCGAGCCGCCCTCGTTCAGGTAGTGCTGGCCGATCAGCGCCAGGCGCACCTGCCCGAGCAGCTTGTCCTGCAGGCCCTGGTTGAAGTCGCTGTCCTTCATGGTCGCGAGCGGGCCAAAGTAAAGACCCCCGCTGGCGGAGACAATCGCATCCACCGGGCCGATTTTCTCAAACAGCGCCTGGACGCTCGCCTGCGAGGTGATATCCACCTGCTCGTCGCCCTGCGTGCGGCCGACGCGGATGACCTCGTGGCGACGACTCAGCTCTTCCGTTACCGCACGACCGACCGTACCGCTGGCACCAATAATCACGATTTTCATAGCCGACTCCTTATGTTGTGAGCCTTCATTCTTTAATAAATAAAAATGCAGATAAACTGGGCTAAAGTTAGAAGATTGCTAACCAGAGGTTTGGAATATGGATAAGCTTCGCAGCATGGAGACCTTTATTGCCGTGGTTGAAAGCGGCAGTTTTACCGGTGCGGCGGCTCGGCTGGAGATGTCGGCGGTGATGGTGGGCAAGTACGTTGCGCTGCTGGAATCACAGCTCGGCACCCGTCTGCTGGAGCGTAACACGCGGCGCCAGAGCCTGACCGACGCCGGACGGGTCTATTACGACGAGGCGAAGCGGGTGCTGGAGCAGGTGGCGATTGCCGAAAGCGCGGTGGAACGCTTGCGTGCCGCACCGTCCGGCACCCTGCGCGTGACCGCACCCACCTCGTTTGGCGGCAGCGCGATCGCGCCGCTTACGGCCTCTTTTTTACAACGCTACCCGGAGGTGCGCATCGAGCTGGATCTCACTAACCGGATGGTGGACCTGGTGGAGGAGGGCATCGATCTGGCCATTCGCATTGGCGACATTCACAACGACGATCTGGTGGCGAAATACCTCTGCCCTTACCGGATGGTGATCTGCGCGGCGCCGGACTACCTTGCGCGCTACGGTACGCCGCAAACCCCTGCCGATCTGGTGGATCATCTCTGCTTATCCCACAGCGTGTGGACCGCACGCAACGAGTGGCGGCTGCCGGGCGTCGAAGGCGAGGTGCGCTGGAAGCGGGATGCGGTCTTGAGATGCAACGACGGTTACGGGCTGCGGATGGCCGCGAGAGCCGGGGCGGGGCTGCTGCTTCAGCCGGAAGTGCTGGTGGCGGAAGATCTGGAAAGCGGCAGGCTGGTGCGGGTGCTGGAGGCGTATATTCCGGCGCCGAGACCCGTGCATTTGCTGTGGCGTCAGGATTTACGACCTCTCCCTAAGCTAACGGAATTTATCGCCCATATTCTGCTAAGATTGGGCACACTATAAAAAAAGAAGGTATGCAAAGAATGTCTGTGAATAAACTCGCCAGCAGCGCGCAGGGCCTGCAATCATCTGCCATCCGTGAATTATTAAAACATAGCAAAATGGCCGGCGTCATTTCGCTGGGTGGGGGGATCCCTAACCCGGCCCTGTTCGATCACGAAGGGCTGAAAATTGCCGCTGATGCCGTATTATCACAGCATTTTGGTGAGGCCTTTCAATACGGTCTGACCGAAGGCGTACCGGGGCTGCGGGAAGAAATTCAGCGCATCTGCGAGGGGCGCGGTATCGCCTGTAAGGCCGATGATGTTGTTATTACTTCCGGTTCACAGCAGTCCCTCGACGTGCTGGCGCGTGCATTAATCAACCC